>JAPLLP010000018.1:2060-3957 GCA_026387515.1 Candidatus Omnitrophota bacterium
GGTATTTAAAATAAAAATTTGCTCTGGGAGCTTTTAAATTAATGTCTTTTGATGTATTCATCGATATATTCCTCTATATCTTTTGTTTTTAAAGAAAACTTCGGCAGACTCTTCGGAGGATGCGATAATGCATCTAATAACGCACGGTCGCAAAACCGCCGATAGCCTAGGTATATCGCATATCGTTTTCGATGAAAATACAAGCAGCGTCTAATTTGATGCTTGGCAACGGCAATTAAAACTGACGGCGTCCTTGAGAGCAATAGCTCAAAAGCAGTAAAACCACCGGCTGAAACCGCGACATCGGATCGAATAAATTCTTTAAACATCTGAGCCAGATTTTCTTTTATCGTATAGCGCAACTTCGAAGATGAAAGCGTTTCAAGGAGCTTGCGTTTATAGCCATACCCTGAACCAAGGACAATCGTCAGAGAACCGGAAAAATCATTCTTGGCAAGACATGAAACAACTCTGCCGGTTATATCGTACTCATCAATCCCTCCCATTGTTATTAGTATTTTTTTGGGAGTCGAAGCAAACTTACGCCGGTTAATGCGGCTGGCTTGGAAGTCAGGAGCGACTACCGCGTAACGCTCTCCAAGCAAAAACTTAGTCCTTGGGAAATTTCTTTTCTTATATTTGAATAGCTGCCTTGCCTGAGGATCCCAGGCAACCACTAAATCAAATATGCGGGGAATCTTATTGGTAAACGCCACTGCTGCCTTAACGCAGCCGGGTAATAACATTTGGTACGCAGTAAGCTTACGTTCTGTAATCTCCAGAAAAATCGCTGATATATTATTACGCTGAAGGAATGAATTGATAAGCCCTACCTCTTCATCAAGAGTCGCAGTAGGTTTTATGCAAAAGAAATCCTTAATTTTAAAGTTTTTGAGTATGCGTAAAGAATCGGGATAAGAACGCACAATAAAATGAACCTTCCAACCCTTTCTTAAGAAATATCGGGAAAGATAAATAAGTGTCACCAGATCCCCTGTACCTATTCCCGGGTTTGCATCAGCCCGAAATACGATCTTTTTTACCCTAAAATCATATCCCATGTTATAGACTCTTGCGCAGCAATATTTTGTTTTGCGGTAATAGCATGTGTTTTGAACAATTGCAGGTATTTAGGTTCAAGCCCAGCTTTCATTTTACCCGGCCTTAAAATAACAAGGTCAGAGGCCCTAATCCTTGCTTCCTTTTTTATCGGACGACCGGCAAAAATCCTCGTATACGCAAAAGAACGAAGATATGCCTCGTGTGAGTTAAGAAGCTTTTCAGAACTGCCGTAAATAACAGGATCTATCTTGAATGTTTTCTTCCTGAACTCGTTTTCAGCCTTTCTGACATCGACCACCATTTTCTTGACTTGCGCGGGCTCAAGGGCAAAAAAATGATCCGGCCCAGCCATCGTTTTATCAAGGGTGATGTGCTTTTCAATAATTGTGGCTCCCAAATAAACTGCTTGCACAGCTGCCTTTGAAATTTCTTTTGTGTGATCGGAATAGCCGACACTGAGTGAAGGAAACGCGTTTTTGAATGTTTGGATGACGCCGAGATTGCATTCTGTCAACTTGGTTGGATACTGAATCGAACAGTAAAGCAAAGAAAGGCGGTTATGATACTTCTGGATACTTCTTACTGCTTCCTCAACTTCCCCTAATGTCGCTCCTCCTGTAGAAATAATAATCGGCAGATTATACCGTGCGCTGTGTTCGATAAGCGGAATATTGGTGACGGAGCAAGAAGAAAGCTTTATCTTTTTCATGCCGTGTTGTACGAGAAAATGAACGCCGTCGGGGTCAAACACAGAAGACAAAAAATCAACCTTTCGTAAGCGGCAATGTGCAATAAGCTTTGATATCCATGCACAAGGAAGCTCAAACGATTGCAC
>JAPLLP010000184.1 GCA_026387515.1 Candidatus Omnitrophota bacterium
AACTCGTCGATAATCACGATAATATAGGGGATGTGTTCCTGTTTCTCGTTATAGGACTCGATATTCCTTGCGCCTGCCTTAGCCAGGAGCTGATAACGCTCCTCCATTTCATTGACTACCCAACCCAAAGCCACGGCAGCCTTCTTTGCATCGGTAACTACAGGACAGATCAAATGCGGCAAGCCGTTAAAAGGCGCCAACTCCACCATTTTAGGGTCAACCATCAATAGCTTAAGCTCATTGGGAGTAGCCCGCAGCAATAAAGAGACTATCAGGGAATTGACGCATACGGTTTTGCCGGAACCAGTGGTACCGGCAATTAATAAATGGGGCATCTGGCCTAGATCCGCAACCACGGAGTGGCCGGCTATGTCTTTGCCCAGGGCTAAGGTCAACTTGGAATCTGCTTCCTGGAATTCCTTGGAAGCAAGTATCTCTTTGAGATAGACCAGGCTGCTCTGGATATTGGGAACTTCTACCCCTACTCTGGCTTTCCCGGGTATAGGGGCGACAATGCGCACCGAAGGTGCCTTCATCGCTAAAGAAATATCGTCATTCAAGGCCACGATGCGGTTTAACTTAACGCCCGGGGCAGGTTCAAGCTCATAACGTGTGATTACCGGTCCACGTTCGATATCGGTGACCTTGACTGCAATACCAAAATCTTCCAGCGTTTCTTCGAGAACACGGGCGTTACTGGCCAGGTCCTCTTTGATCTGACGTGCCTCAAAAGGCGGAGGCGAATCCAATAAATCCAGGGTCGGCAGATGATAATCGCCGATCTTTAGCTCTTTAGGCCGGGCCTTGATTTCTTTATCCTCTGCCAGCTCCTCTTTTTGCATAATCTGGATCTTAGGCTTGGCCGGAGGAAGCGGCTTAGCAATGGCTACGTTAATCTTGGGCTTAGCTTCTGGAAGAGTCGAATCTTTTATCTTAACCGCGTCTTTTTTATGAGGTGCCATTTTAAAATTTAATATCGAGGAGAAAAACAGCTTACCCCGGTCAAAGATATTCAAGAGGAATGTTGAAATTAATACTTCCAGCCCCAAGGCTAATGATAAAAGAACCAGGGTGGTCAAGACTATAAAAGCGCCTAGCCTGCCCAGATAAGAAGAGATAAAACGGGAGATGATAAAACCCAGAAAACCGCCGAATGAGAAAGACTTTCCGTTGTTGACAGAATAGATCAACCCCACCAATGAGCTGACCGATAATAAAAGAACACCTAATCCCAATGTCCGGGGAAAACGTAAAGACGGGGCATCATGGCGGAAAAACTTTACACCCAGAAAAAAAATGAACACCGGGATAACAAAACTCGCCCAACCAAATAGAAAAAGCAGGGCGCCGGCCAGATACGCGCCAAAACCACGAATCAAGTTGTGGGGAGGTATATTAGGGTGGGAAGTATAGAAACCTAAATCAAAAGGCGTAAAAGAGATAAGGCTGGCTAAAACAATGAGCCCTACCGCGACCAGGATAACGCCCTTTATTTCATTTAATCTTCTTTCTCTCACTCGTGTATGTTTTCAGCCTGTTTTTTGCTTAAGTTTATCCTGCCTAATTCGTCAAT
>JAPLLP010000282.1 GCA_026387515.1 Candidatus Omnitrophota bacterium
ATTCGGGCCTCACCCCAGGGATTTCTCTTACAGCGTACCCCAAAAAATAAAGAGCCTGGCTTTGGTATCGGCGCTTGCCGAAAAGTTCAAACAAGGCCAGATCATTATACTTGAAGATATCTCGCTTTCTAAGCCGAGCACCAAAGAGGCAAACAAGATTTTCGTAAACCTCAAGATCGGCGGGGGAAAGAAAAAAGACACCAGCGTGCTTTTATTGTTTGACAAAATAGGTATTGGCCTGCGCAGGTCCTTGCGTAATTTAAGTTATTTGGATATAGGGCTTACCAACCAGGTAAATGCCTATGAAATCCTGGCGCACGAAAAAATCGTGCTGACCAGGCCTGCGCTGCTGGAACTAACAAAAAGGTTGCAAAAATGATTGCTTACGATATAATCAAGTCTTTACTAAGGACCGAAAAGTCTACCGCGCATTATGAGCCGATAGCCAAATATCTTTTTCTGGTTGAAAAGTCAGCGAACAAGATCCAGATCAAAAGGGCGGTAGAAGAGATATATAAAGTCAAGGTCAAGGATGTCAATATCATGATTAGTCCCGGCAAGGCCAAAAGGGTGCGGTACCATTTGGGCCGGACGCCGGACCTCAAAAAGGCCGTAGTTACTTTAGGGGCAGGCCAGAAAATAGATACCGGAGTGTAATTCAAGATGGGCATAAAGAAATTTAAACCGACAACACCTTCGCGCAGATGGATGAGCGGCCCGGATTTTTCCGAGATCACCAAAGATGAACCGGAGAAATCCCTGCTTACTTCATTAAAGCGCACAGGCGGCAGGAACGCTTACGGCCGGATCACTACGCGGCACCAAGGCGGAGGCCACAAGAAGATGTATCGGATCATTGATTTCAAGCGGGATATCCAAGAAATTCCGGCAAAGGTCACGGCTATTGAGTATGACCCTAACCGGACCTGCAGGATTGCCCTGGTCGAATATCCGGACAAGCAGAAAAGATATATTCTGGCGCCTTCAGGATTAAAGGTTGGAGATGAGATAGTATCTTCTGAGCAGAAGAGCGCTGATATCAAAGATGGTAATTGTCTTACCCTTCGCCATATCCCTTCGGGGACCCTGATCCATAATATAGAATTGGTTAAAGGCAAGGGCGGGCAGATCGTGCGCAGCGCGGGAAGTTATGCCCAGATTATGGCCAAGGAAGGGGATTTCGCGCATCTGCGTTTACCTTCCGGAGAGATAAGGCTGATTAATCTTGATTGCCATGCTACTATAGGTCAGTTAAGCAATATCGAACATGATGCAATAAGTATAGGCAAGGCCGGAAGGTCGCGATGGCTGGGCATTCGTCCCACAGTAAGAGGCCTGGCGATGAATCCGGTTGACCATCCTCACGGAGGTGGCGAAGGAAAATCCGGACAGGGTAATCCGCATCCGGTGAGCCCGTGGGGTATGCCTACCAAAGGTTATAGGACTAGGAATCGTAAAAAATATTCCAATAAGTTTATCGTTAAGAGAAGGAAATAATTATGCCGCGTTCACTGAAAAAGGGTCCTTTTGTAGAGGAAAAATTGATTGAGAAAGTTGACCGGGCCAGGCGCTCCGGCGCCCGCCAGGCGATTAAGACCTGGTCGCGCAGGTCCACGGTTATCCCCGATTTTGTCGGGTTTACCTTTGCGGTCTATGACGGCCACAAGCATATCCCGGTTTTTGTAACCGAGAATATGGTCGGGCATAAATTGGGGGAGTTTGCGCCTTCAAGAATCTTTAGAAAGCACGGCGGCGTAAAAGCCAAGAAGGCTCCGGAGAAGACATAAGATGATTGTTAAGGCAGAAGCAAAATTTTTAAGGATTTCTCCCACTAAGACCAGGCAGGTCATTGACCTGATCCGCAATAAAGATGTTTTGGCTGCTGAGGCTATCCTTGCGAATCTGAATAAACGGCCTAAGGAGTATCTGGTAAAGATACTTAAGGCTGCGGTAGCTAATGCCAAGGTAAAAGGTTTTAATGCCGATCAGCTCTATGTGTCTAAGATAATTTGTGATGTGGGGCCGATCTGGAAAAGGTTCAAGGCAGCCGCCTTCGGTCGGGCCACGCCCATACAGAGGAGAACGTCTCATATCAGGATAGAGTTGGATATCAAGAACTTAAAATAAGCGAGGGAAAATGGGGCATAAGGTAAGTCCGTATTTACAAAGATTAGGTTTTATCAAGAATTGGCACAGCCTTTGGTTTGCCAAGAAGGCTGATTATTCTAGATTTATAATCGAAGATTACAGGATCCGCAAGTTCATCAAATCTAAGTTTAAACAGGCGGCGATATCCAAGATAGTGATCGAGCGCCTGGCGGAAAAGATCAGGATCCATATTTATTCGGCACGCCCTGGTATTATCATCGGCCGCCATGGTTCGGACATTGAGCGCCTGCGGGAAGATTTGAACAATATGGTCAAGAACGAGATATTGATTGATATAGAAGAGATTAAACAGCCGGCGCTGGACGCGCAGTTAGTAGCGGAAAACGTTGCCCTGCAGATGGAGAAGCGCGTGGCTTTTCGCCGGGCAGTAAAGCGCGCTATTGAGCAGACTATGACGGCTGGCGCAAAAGGGGTAAAGATTATGTGCGCCGGAAGATTAAACGGCGCGGAGATGTCGCGTACCGAAACCTACCGCCAGGGAAAGATCCCGCTGGCTACCCTGCGCGCGGATATTGACTACGGGTTTGCCGAGAGCCTTACCACCTTTGGCTTGATCGGGGTGAAAACCTGGATATATAAAGGTGAAGTCTTAATCGAAAAGAAAGCAAGGGTGTCGCCGAAGCAAGTTGTGGAAAGACAGAGCGCCCCAGCCGCATAAAAGATAAGGACTATAGATGGTTTTAATGCCCAAGAGGGTTAAATATCGTAAGTTGCAAAAGGGGACGCGTAGGGGAATCGCCACTACCGGAGTGGAGTTATCCTTTGGGGAATTCGGCTTAAAATCCCTGGATAACGGTTGGATCAAGAATACCCAGATTGAATCCGTGCGCGTCATACTTGCCCGCCAGTTGCATAAGGGCGGCAAACTATGGATCAGGATCTTCCCCGATAAATCCATCACTAAGAAGCCGGCGGAAGTGCGCATGGGCAAAGGTAAGGGTGATCTTGATCACTGGGTATGTGTTATAAAGAGAGGTAAGATTTTGTTTGAGTTGGGCGGCGTGCCTGAAGAATATGCCCGCAGGTGTTTCCGCCTGGCGGCATATAAGTTGCCGCTAAGGACAAAATTCATCACTAGGACTCATCGTTAAGGATAATACTATAACACCCGGCCCTATCGGATGGGCCAGTGTTCATCTACTATAACACCCCGCGCTAAGCGGATTTGCGCGGGTGTTCATCTACTATGAAAATGCAGGAATTACGAGTTTTGGGTGACGAGGAATTAAAGGTAAAATACAAAGGCCTAAAAGAATAACTTTTTAAGCTTAATCAGGAGCGTTTTGCTGGCCGGGTTGAGAAACCGCATAAATTCGGCTTGGTCAAGAGGGATATCGCGCG
>JAPLLP010000034.1 GCA_026387515.1 Candidatus Omnitrophota bacterium
AAATCCTGCCGCCCCGACCAAAATAATCAAGAGGTTATGCCATTTCGCATGACCTTTTTTTATTGTATTATATCGCTGGGTTCAGATTAATGGTTGAAAAACTGCCCGGGGTCTATTTGCAATCTTCGAAGGCAGGCCAACATAGTGCCAATTCCTACGGTATCGCTGCTTTTGTGAAATTTGATGGTATAGGACGGGCCTTTTGTCGTACCGGTAACGACGGGGCGCACAAGAAATCTTTCACTGCCTTTACCGCGCGAAGGAAGATCAATGACGCCGAAATCTCTTAGGCGTCTTATGAAATCTCCGACGCTGTAGGTTTTAGGCATGACAGTAGATTTCCTGGACGGAGAACGGATTCAGGTGCAAAGAATCATCGAGCGTCTTATTTTCAACGCTGCATCCTTCTTTTGTTGACGCTTCAAGGTAAGCCTTCCATACCTCTTTCGGGGCCGGGGAAAACAGATATTCAAGGTTATCGTACGCATATGAGTTTTCAATGTGAGCGCGGCAAAGGTCAATCATATCCTGCTTAACTTCTTCAAGCGAATCGTTTGTCGTGACGAGATCGAACTGAAGGCAATGGGCAAGATAATGATCTTCCTCTTTAATAATCAACACGTCTAATCTTATGTCGGCTTTTTGTCCCATGGTGCACCTCACTTGTAAACCTTTGTCTTTAATATAACCGATCGACCCTTTTTAGTAAATCTTTAATTTATGGTAGCAAGGGGCGTGCCTTGAATTGGCTGTATAAAAATTTATTACTATTCAGGTATAACTACGCGGATTGTCACCTTATCAAGCGCGTCCCTTGATCCAAGGCCTGCTTCAATTTTTTTTATGCTTGATACCTATTGCTTCAACAATGCAATCGCTTTTTAGCTCTAAATTATGAATTGTCCTAAATATGTCCGCCTCGTTTGAAGAGACATAGCAAGAGCAACGCGGCTGTCAAGACTACCCCATAGGGCACATAGAATGCGGCCTTGACATGGGCGTTTTACTCTTGCTTTCAGATATTAATCTAATCAGCGACGGCGGGAAGGGTGCGACAGATCAGCTCAGACAAAAAGGGTTTGAACTCCCCGCACCACCACAGTGTCCATCGTGGAATCATGGGAACGATCAGGACATTTGATATCTTGGCCCACAGCGCATATTAGCATGAGATGCGATCATCTCACGAGCTAATGAGAAGTTGTCGGTGTTTGAGAATACATATCGCTCCGCATACAGAATCTGCAGGGAATTGAAGTAAACCACGTTATCAGGTCGAAACAGCAATGGTTGGCCGCTTTCGATTGCTGAAACGGTTTCTTCAATTATTGGCAAATAATCATGCTTCGCTGTTGTCAAGGCCCTGCGAAAAAGCTCCCCATGCGAGGGACACCATAGCGCGAGCGCCCTCCTTGGAGATAATGGAAAATATATCTCAATGCCACGGACGGACAAGCCGATGTTTCCACGAGGCCACATATCCGTCATATTGTTCAATGTTAACGGATTATCCCCAATCATGAAAGGATAACTCCGGCTAGTTTTTAGCAACAGCTATATTTTGTTGGCGAATT
>JAPLLP010000024.1 GCA_026387515.1 Candidatus Omnitrophota bacterium
AGACGCGGTGGGACGCCTGCGTTTCTCTGGTATTGGCGGCGGCCATGATGAACGGGAGCAAACCTTAAATCAACTTCTAGTAGAAATGGATGGCTTTGATGTCGCTCAAGGATTGATCCTTATAGCCGCGACCAACCGCCCGGACACCCTGGACCCGGCGCTGTTGCGGCCAGGGAGATTTGACAGGCATATCGTAGTCAACCTTCCCGATATTTTGGGAAGGGAAGAAATCCTTAGAGTACATACCCGCAAGCTCAAACTCGCGACTAACGTAGACTTAAAATCACTGGCTTCGCAGACACCGGGATTTTCCGGGGCGGACCTGGCAAATCTCTGTAACGAAGCAGCTCTTTTAGCTGCCCGGAACAATAAAGACGCAATAGAACATATTGATTTTGAAAAATCCGTGGAACGCGTGCTCATGGGCCCGGAAAAGAAAAGTCATATCATGTCCAAGAAGGAAAAAGAGATCACCTCTCTGCATGAATCCGGGCACTCGCTTTTGTCACTTTTATTGCCGGACGTAAATCCGCTAAAAAAAGTTTCGATCATCCCCAGGGGACTAGCCGGAGGTTACACCTTTACTCCGCCGATTGAAGACCGCCACTACTGGACCAAAACCCAGCTGGTATCGGAGATAACCATGGTGCTGGGAGGCAGGGCCTCCGAAGAATTAAATCTC
This sequence comes from Candidatus Omnitrophota bacterium, assembly GCA_026387515.1. The sequence goes on from JAPLLP010000024.1 coordinate 683, forward strand.
TCGGAAGTAACTACCGGAGCGCAGAATGACCTAGAGATGGCCACCGGCATCCGGCGCATGGTCATGCAGTTCGGCATGTCAGAAAGGCTGGGGCACATCACCCTGGGAAAAAGAGAGGGACTGCTATTTCTGGGCCGCGACATCATGGAAGAAAGAAATTACAGCGAAGAGACTGCCAAGTTGATCGACGAGGAAGTGAAAAAGATAGTTGACGCCGCCTATATCAATGCCAGAACAGTTCTCCAGGCAAACTTGGAAAAATTAAAAATGCTCTCAAATGCACTCTTGGAAAAAGAGGTCTTGGACGGCGAAGAGGTAAAACGCCTTCTGGGAATAGATAAAAAGGACGTGGCTTAAATCTTGATGATCCGGGTTCTAGAAATCTCTAGTCCTAAAGAATTAAATAGTATCTTACGAGAAATCAAGGTTGATCCTTACGGCATAGATATTATGCGCCTAAAAGGATTGACCCGGCTTATCCATATCAAAGACCTGTCTAACATCACGGCAAATATCCTAAAACAAGAAATGCTCTCCCTGGGAGCGGATGCCGCTATCGCCCGCAATGCCTTAACCGGTAAGACCAAAATTACCGATTGCCTATTAATGGGCAATGACGCGCAGCTCTTTCGACTGAAGACCAAGTTAAAGAATCAACCCTTTGGACTGGGAGGCCTTGCTAATCGCATTTCGCAAGCGCTCGGCAATTACGAAAGCGATGGATTCCTCATAGAAACCAAAAAGTATAGGTTAGATTTAACCAAGGCAACGCGCATCATGGGGGTAATGAACCTCACCCCTGACTCTTTTAGCGGTGACGGACTTTACGCTTCGCTTCGGGCGCTTGATAAGGAAAAAATACTGGCATTTGCCCAAAAATTAGTAAACGAAGGGGCAGATATATTAGACATAGGCGGAGAATCTTCCCGCCCCGGAGCAAAACCCATCTCAATTAAAGAAGAATGTGCGCGGGTTATCCCGGCAATCAAGTTAATAGCTAAAAGGGTCAAGGTTCCTATATCGATAGACACCTATAAGCCGGAAGTGGCCAGTCGAGCCATTGATTGCGGAGTAAGCCTGATCAATGATATAACCGGCTTAAGAGATCCGGCCATGGTAAAGTTAGCTGCCCGCTCTAAAGCTGCAGTGGTGATCATGCATATGAAAGGCATGCCTTACAATATGCAGAAAAGCCCTGTTTACAAATCCCTGATCTTTGAAATCAACTCATTTCTGGAAAGCGCTATAACCAGGGCAGTTGAAGCAGGAGTAGCCAGGGATAAGATCATTATTGATCCCGGTATTGGTTTCGGAAAGACCATGGAACATAACCTAGAGATATTAAAGAATCTCCGGACTTTTAAAACCCTGGGCAGGCCTATATTAGTCGGCCCCTCCAGGAAATCATTTATCGGTAAAATATTGCGTAGCGAACCTCAAGCAAGGATACCGGGAACGATATCTGCCTGCGTATTGGCCGCTAAGAACGGGGCTAACCTTTTGCGGGTGCACGACGTAAAAGAAGTAAAACAGGCATTAAAAATATTTGACGCGGTAAATTTTGCCTAAGGCAAAGAGAGACTAAAAGATGGACAATATCTATCTCTGGAAAGCTATCTTTGAAATATTGATACTATGGTTCGTGATCTACCATATAATGCTGTTCTTTGAAGGTAGCGGTACCATTCAACTTTTACGCGGCATCATACTTTTACTGCTGGCGTTCTATCTTTTTCAAAAACTGGATTTTGTGGTGCTGGACTGGCTGATGACCAAGTTACTCGCGGTTTCCGTTCTGGCGATCATAGTCATTTTTTATCCTGAGATCCGCCAAGGGTTAGCGCGACTGGGGCAAAGACACCTATTTGTACCCCCGCTTAAAGAAGAAGAGATAGATATTATGTTCCACGAAATCATCAAATCCATGGAAAATTTATCCAAAGAGAAGTTCGGAGCGATGATCGCAGTCGAAAAGAATGACTCTCTATCAGGTTATGCAAGAACCGGAGAAACGGTTGATGGAAAACTTTCTTCCGATCTATTACAGGCCATATTTACCCCCAACAATCCCTTGCATGACGGAAGCGTAATCATTCAACAGGGCAGGATCGCGGCTGCCGGATGCATATTCCCGATCTCTCAAAAACAGGACTTAAGCCGCATCTTCGGCATGCGCCACCGGGCTGCGCTAGGCCTGAGCGAAGAAACCGACTCCTTGATCTTTGTAGTCTCGGAGGAAAGGCAGGATATATCGCTGGCCTACCGGGGCAGGTTGTACAAAGATTTGCCCGATGGAGAACTTTTTGCCAAGGCCAAGGATATCATGCTCAAAGAGAGGGCACATGCTTAAGAAAAAGGTCAGTTTAGGTTATAGGATCAACCACTGGTTTACCTATCACCCTTGGCTTAAATTGATTGCCCTTGTTTTGGCAATACTGGTCTGGTTTTATGTCAGGGAAGAAATCAATAGATTTAATTAAAAGCCATGGAACTTGGGGTTAATATCGACCATATCGCTACATTGAGGCAGGTAAGGCTGGGCAGAGAGCCTGAGCCGGCGCTTGCCGCTCTTCTGGCCCAGGCAGCAGGCGCGGATTCCATTGTGGCGCATTTGAGAGAAGACCGCAGGCATATTAATGAAAAAGACGTAGAAATAGGAGCGCAAAAGACGAAGCCTGCAGGGGAAACGCCCAAGGCGGTCAGTTCTTTAGTGGGCTGCTGTTTTACCCACTTGATGGCATCAAACGCAATCCATTTTGTAGCATATGCTTCCGCCGTAACATCAGTTAGCAGAATATATTCGCTACCGCTAGCTGAATAATAGAAACTCCCAAGGGTATACCACCCTGAAGTTGCAAATTGGTTCACAGAACGGTAATCAGTGCTTCCGTTATGAACTATGGCATAATAGGCAAAGGTAGTGGTGGCGTAGTTGCTTGGAATGTACACTGACACTAAGTAGGTGCCTGCTCCTCCTCCGCTGAGGTTGGGCGTCCAGGTGGCATAGTTCACTGCTTGGCTCTGGCTATTTCGAGTGTAAAAGAAATAACCGTTGTACCCGCCTGAGCTACTTTGATACCAGTAAGAGGCTTGGCCATATTTGGCAAAGCCAGAGCTAAGATCGTCCACAATTACATCCGCGCTCTGCTTGAAGAGAAAGGCATCTCTGACTTCTGTTTGGGTTATGTTTAGAGGCCAGCTGTTTGTGATATATCCAGACTTAGATGCCACAAAAGACCAGGACCCCGGCGCTCCGGGGATCGTGACGTAGCCGCTGCTGTTCGTTGTATGGTTAAAGGCATTTCCTGCTCCGTCGGTTCCAGTGACGCTGGCTCCAGAAAGAAGCGGCCCGGATGCGCTGTTCTCATGGACATAGAGCGTTAGGGTGACACTGCTAGGGGGCACTGTCATGTTCACGATCACTGACCCGCTTCCGCCGTCCCCGCCGAAGCTGATGGCGTCTTGGTAAGGCCCCGGCGCCTTCCCGCTGCGGTTTACCGTCACTGTCACCTGCTCGCTCTGCCCGGCAGTTAAAGAGCCGTTGTTCTTGGAAAGAGTGAGCCAGGCGGCGGCTTTGGAGGCCGTCCAGTTCAGTGTCCCCCCGCCTGTGTTTTGGACAGTGATGCTTTGGCTCGTTTGTCCAGTTCCAAAATTAAGTAAGTTAGTACTGAGCGAAAGCTTTGGAGTAGATGGAATTGTTCCCTCAA
>JAPLLP010000194.1 GCA_026387515.1 Candidatus Omnitrophota bacterium
GATGAAATCCGCGAAAGTCTGAAACCAGGGCGGGCCTACCCTGTTTTGCAGGCGGGCATAGAGTTTCCTGTCCATAAACTCCGCGATCAAGCCAAAGATGCCCACGAACAAAAACCCGGGGAACACCAGGATATAAAAAAGCGTTCCTAACATTATTATTTCTCCAACCTCATTCTAAGATTATTGTTTAATGCCGAAAAATCTATACCGTGCACGCGATACCATTCTATGCTATAGGAACGCAGGGCCTCCCAGCTCATGATCTTGGCGGGCTTATTTTTTGCGTCCTTAACATGTATTAACCTGTCGGTGCAAGAAAAACAAGGATCTATGGCTGCGATAACAATCGGCATATCTGCCAGATATCTATCCTTAAGCATATGCTTTACCGCCTGTATATTAGCCAAGGTAGGCGCCCTTACCTTGACCCTTTCGGGTTTTTCCGTGCCGTTAGATTTTACATAATGCAAGTCTTCGCCCCGCGGCGCCTCATAGCGGCTGGTAGCCTCTCCGGCAGGAATCTTGCGCGGCACCTTCACCGCTATCGGGCCCTCGGGTATATCTTTTAGGCAGAGCCGAATTATATTGTAGGACTCCAGGAGCTCTTTGACCCTAACCACTGTGCGCCCATAAACATCATTATGATCGTCGGTAATTACATTGAATTTAATTTCGCCGTATGCGGCGTAAGGATCATCGCGCCTGACATCCCGGTCTACTCCGGAAGCCCGGGCAGTAGGGCCAACCGCATCCAGCCTTAAGGCGTCTTCATGTAACAATACCCCTACTCCGGAGAACCTTTTAATAATCGTTGTCTCTTGGGTGACAACTTCAATATAGTATTTGGTCCTCTCTTCTAAAATCTTAACGCCTTTTAACACCTCTTCTATCTGCTCCCCGGAAATATCCCGCCTGACACCGCCGATAGTATTGATGCCATAGTTTACCCGGTTGCCGGTTAAAAGCGCCAGCAGGTCCATGACGATCTCCCGGTCGCGCCAGGTATACATAAGCAGGGTATCAAAACCTATCTCGTGCCCGGCCACTCCCAACCAAAGCAGGTGGCTGTGCACGCGCTCTAATTCTCCAATCAAGGTACGTATATAAAGAGCGCGCTTAGGCAGTTGGACCCCGGCAATCTCTTCCACTGCCTGGACAAAACAGGTAGAATGCGAATGCGAACATATCCCGCAGACTCTTTCTATAAGGTAGAGGTCCTGGGTATAAGTCCTCTCTTCGCAGGCCTTTTCTATGCCGCGATGATTGTACCCCAGGCGGATATCCATACCCATTATCTTTTCGCCTTTTAATGCAATACTAAAACTTTCCGGCTCTTTTAAGGCGGGATGTTGCGGCCCTAACGGTATTTTAAAATTATTTGAGTTATGCATATTTATCCTTCACAGTAGGTGAATGCCGGCCGATCCGATAAGGCCGGGCATCACAGTAGGTGAATGCCGGCCGATCCGCCCCAAAAGGGGCGCACCCGCCAATCCGGTAAAGCGGGGTGCAGTAAGGCCGGGCATCACAGTAGGTGAATGCCGGCCGATCCGATAAGGCCGGGCATCACAGTAGGTGAACACCCGCGCAAATTCCCCGCGAGGGGACACTGGCCCAAATCCTATATGGGCCAGGTGTAGTTGAAAAGAGGTGAGCTATATGGAAGAAAAACTTACTAAGGAAAGAGTGGTGACCTTCTTGGATAGGACAGAAGTTGATTTCCTGGATAAGCTAGGTAAGGATGCCCTTTTCTCAAGCGGGTTGAAACTCTCGCGGGCAAAGCTCATCGAGTGGCTAGTAGATTTTGTTAGAGAGTTGAATATTGACGGTGCAAATATGCGGACCGAAGAAGACCTGAAAAAAAGAGTGATAAATTCGCTCCCACCTGCCACGGAGGGCCAGTAAGATAAGGAGGAGAAAATGAGGAGAATAAATGAAATCTTAGGTATCGCGCTTGTACTCATCCTCTGTTTTGCTGGCTTTGTCTGCGCCAAAGATCATGTAGCCTTAACGGTTACATGCAGTATCCCGGCAGTTCCCGGGTTAAACGCGCCGTTGGTTGAGGAAACCAAGCCCGCAGCTAAAGAGAACAAAGATAACCAACAAGTTTCCAAGGTAGAGAAAAAATCTCAACAGGAAACAGTGGTTGATGAGAAAAGCGGCGAGCAAGCGGCAGTGAAAACTTATTATAGTAGATAAGAGACTCCTCACTCTTATCCTCAAAAGCCCTAGTTGCTGAATTTGGCGATTAGGGCTATTCTTTTATCCTGCGTAATGGAATATGATGGGTTACGACAGCGCCTTCAGAAACCGAAATATTCTCGATTAGCGCTTTTTCAGGAAGGTAATATACAGGTATGGTGCTTAAATCCAAACCAAGAACGTGATTTCCGATAGAAATATTATTAAAGGAGTATCTTCCAAAAGCGTCAGTCCTGGCTTTTTGTCCGCTTTCCAGGGTTAAAAGTATCCCCCCTACTCCTTTATCGCCTCTACTAAATTCTCCATTTCCGTCAACATCTTCAAATACGATGCCGCTTATCTCCGTGCGGGAGGCAATGCCGAAGTCAACTTTTACCGAGCGTTTATGGACTATTGCCACTTCCTGGGTCGCGGGGATAGTCAATACAAATCCTTGCGGGACCGTTGAAGTATCAAGGTTAATATAAGCCTTGCGGCCTTTAACCCCCTTAAACTTATAATAGCCGAAAAGGTCTGTTACGCAAGATTTGTCCTTACCCAGCCATAGCGTTACACCTTCTACCGGAGGTTCGTCGCGCTGGCGCAGGCCGTCACCGTTTAAATCTTTAAAAACATAGCCTTCTATATCCCCTTTGGCTTCAAAACGGAATCCGGTATCCCAGAGGTAGCGCATCCCTGCGTTAAAGGTGCCTTCTATGTGCTTGGTAACGTTGGCATTATCCGCCCATACATTGCGCACGCGCCCTGAACCATAAATTTCTAGATCATTTTTTGGCCGGTAGGTCAATTCCGAATAGCCTTCCAGATAATCCTCTCCGGAAAGAAAGCTTAAATTAGAATCCGTGTCTTGTTCTTTATGGTAGGTCAGGCGGAAGCTTCCGTAGTAAGGCGTTTTCCCCAGTTGTTCATTCCATTCTATGCCGTTTTCTGTGTAGCTGGGGTGAGCAAAAGTACCATAAAATTTTTCGTTTAGCCAGTGCCTTTCGTGGGTTAGATAGTAATACCACTGGCCAATAATGTTAAAACGCAATCCCATATTAACCCGGTCATCAATGTAATTAGATGTGCGTGAGGTGAAATTTTCATAATCTTGATGATTGTAATTTAGATATGTGGAAATATCCTTAAATAGATGTACTTTTCTTGTCAAATTCAGGCCTTCTGATTGAGAGCGTGACTCTGATATCTTGCCCGGATCATTATGCAATGAGTAAGTCAAACCTGCGGTGGTAAGCTGGTTTACGGTATAATTGGAATTTATATCAATGTCTTCGTTAAAGCGCTTAGGGTTTTGCGGAGAGGGAAACAACCTGTCCTTATAGACATCTATGGAGCTTCTAATCCCTAGTACCTCAGTAGGCTGGTAACTGGTGGTAACTAATCCTCCGATTTCACCCTGCCTCCATCCGGGTCCGGTTACACTCATAAACTGCTTATCCACATCTCTAAATTGTATAGTATTGGTCAATTTTTTGTTAATAAAATGTCCGTTCACTATATGGACAAAAGAATCGGTGTCGTTGGCCGCCTCATAACCCAGGCCCCATTTATCAAAGTTCCAGTTGCCTGATAAATCATAGTCATAAGGGCGCAGGTAAGCTGCTCTGTCTCTTCCCCACCCGTGCACCACCGAAAATTTATAGGTTTGAATTTTATCCGGGGTTAAGCCGACATTAAACCCTTCAATGAAAGAATTAAGTGTTTTGTTTAAGGTTGGTGAAAGCCCTCCGTATCTTCCGCCGCCCTCCCTGCCCCAAAATGCCGAATAGTCTATTTTTTTGTTAAATGCAGGAGATTCAAATATGCCTCCGCGTAAAGTTGCTCCCGGAAAAGCCATATTCGAAAAAGGAGGGGTAAAATCAAAACCCCGGACACTAAAGCCTTTAAAATTTCCCAGTTGGCCGTTGGTCAGGCCCAGGGTGAGATAGGTCATGTCTGCCCTGGTTGATGAGTTTTGCGAACGTATGGAGGTAGTAGCGTCAAAGTCACCGTAAGGAGTTGGGCCGAGAAGATTTAAACTATGCGTCCATGACCAGGAAGTCCTTCTCCACTCATGCATGCTCTTACCGTTCTCGTATGAAAGCCAGTCAACAGAATAGCGAAGCTTAAAATTACGTTGGCTCTCTGCTTCTTTACGCTCAAGCTCTTCGTAGCCGGATACTTCAGGTTTAGGGAAAATTCCCAGGAATTGCTGGGTCCAACGTCCGTTATCATCCCAAATAATAACATCCGCGTAACCGATAGTCTTTCCGGTAATATCCAGTTCATCCGGGGTCCTTTTTTCCGCAGAGACTATACTTGGTTCCGTGATCAGGAATCGGGTTATATTTTTGCCCAGGATAACTATGTCTTTACCTTGTTCGATCTCTATCGTCTGCGGCAACATATTAGCGGTTTCGCTCAAGATTATGATCCTTGGGGCGCTGGTATTCGCCGCGCCGGTTGTTGAAGAAGGTGCAATGCCTACAGCGGGTGCCAGCA
>JAPLLP010000060.1 GCA_026387515.1 Candidatus Omnitrophota bacterium
CTTTAGGTTACAGCGAAGGCCCCGCTCAATTAACAGCCGAGGTTTCTTTAAGATCTAATGGAAAACCAGTAACCATTGTTTCCGATCCGGTGGGCATAGTTATTGCCCGGAATCAGTCTCTTAAACAAAAAAAATAATGAATCGGAGGTAGTGATTAGTGAATAGGGGAGGGACATCACAATGAAAAGAAAATCCATATCTAAGATTATAGAAATATACCTGTTAGCCGGTATCTTTGCCCTGCAAGGAATTGGTCCGGTGGCGCGGCCGGCCTATGCCGCCAAGGCTTCTTCGCAAAATGCCCTGCGCTTAGCGCATTCCCTGGAGGTGATTCAAGGATATCTGGGAGAGGTAAAAAAGGTGATTGCCGAGGCTAACGATGATGCCGGTAAAGAGTATATCGCGGAGACGGTGTTGAAGGAATTAAATAGAACTTCTCCTTCGCCCCTGGAATATCTTAAATCTGATCCGGGAACTAAAGAGTTTAAGGTTTTTGCGGATAAAGTTAGTAAAGCTCGAGGGGAATATAACCAGAGCGGAGATGCTTCTGGTGTTTATCTCTTTACTTTAGCCATGGTTAACGGGCTTTTTCCTGGCCGTATGCTTTACCTTTCGAAAGCCAAAGAATCGCCATTTCCTAATGAGGGAGCATCTGCTTGGTATATGGCTCTGCAAGCGCGCAATACAAAAATAGTAGTCGCGTTAAACGCTTATTTAGAGGCTATTGATAAGAAGATGACTTCGCTTTTGACTAAAAACGATGGAGTAGTTTCTGATAAATCATATGCGGAGTTATCCAAAGTTGCCAATGAAGTAGCTCTTTTTTCCTGGAATTTAAGCAAAACGATTACTTTATATAAGCTTATTCAGGCGCAGAAGCGTTATAAGCGGGCAAATGAGTTTTATGCCGCGTTTGTCGCCTATTCTGAAGCCTGCTCTTCATTGTTTTCAGAGTTTGGGGATTATACGGAAGCAACTATGCCTGGGATCAAGAACAGCGAGCAACATTTTTATTGGTCTGAAACTACTGTGCATGCCGGGCCGGTATTACGTACTGGCTGGTATAATTTTTCTTGTAAAACAATGACCACCGTTTATGTTAAGGCGCTTAATGGTTCAAGTTGGTACATTTGGCAAGGTTCCGGCGGCTCCGGAAGTAATCAGTCTTATTTTGAACAGGATTACGCTGGTATTAGCGGTAAGGTTGATTTGGCTGCTTCTGAGAGAGAGATGCGGGAGTATGTATCAAATTTAGACCAATATTCGGTTGATTGGCCAAATATTCCAGATTTTGAGGCAACAATATTGGCCAAGTATATGGGCTATCTTGAGGAATGTGATAAGGCTTACGACAATAAGCTTGCCGAGGTAAATAAGCTGGTTAAAGAGCTCAACAGTATTCTTAATAAATACAGGAAAGATTTTCCCTATGAAACTCCTTTTTCAGTAGCAATTATTGATGAACAATCTGGGGCTTTTTACGGGATACCGATTAGTTTTACAGAAGGTTACAATAGGTTTCCTCAACCAGTTCCCGGCACTTATCCGCCTGTAAAGATCCCTGAGAAGGTCGTTCTGGATGCTAAGGCTTCCAGTGACCCGGATAAGGATAAGCTTAATTATCGCTGGGTAATTACCGGAATACCGAAATGGCCGCAGGCAAAGTCCAAAAAGTATGTGCTTTATCAGAAACTCACCGACTCCCAAACCGC
>JAPLLP010000099.1:0-1007 GCA_026387515.1 Candidatus Omnitrophota bacterium
ATCTGTATCGAACAGGCCGGGAAAAAAGTCCCGGTTATTGCAGGCACCGGTTCAAACTCGACCGACGAAGCTATTATGTTGACCCGCCAGGCGGCTAAATCCGGGGCAGATGCGTCATTACAGGTTTCTCCTTATTATAACCGTCCGACCCAGAAAGGCCTTTACGAACATTTCAAGGCTATTGCTGATTCCGTGGAAATCCCGATCATACTTTATAATATTGCCTCGCGCACCGGGGTCAATATTGAGCCTGAGACTATCGCTAGGTTAGCCCGGGATTGCAAGAATATCGTAGCGGTCAAGGAGGCTTCGGGTAATCTAGATCAGATGTCGCGTATCAGACAGTTGTGCCCGGATAGCTTTAAACTTATCTCCGGGGACGATAGCTTGACTTTACCGGTGTTGTCTATCGGCGGGATAGGTATTATTTCAGTGGTGGCTAATATCGTGCCGCGCGATGTGGCAAATTTAGTTTCGGAGTTCGAGAAAGGAAACCTTAAGAAAGCGCAGGAGCTGCATTTTAAACTTTTGCCTTTGATTAAAGCGGTATTCTTGGAGACTAACCCCATTCCGATAAAGACAGCAATGGGGTTATTAGGCATTTGCGAACCGGATCTGCGCTTGCCTATGTGCGCGATGTCGCCGGATAATCTGGAAAAATTAAAAAAGGCCTTGAAGGATTACGGATTATTATAGCACTCGGCCCAGACCGGCTACCCGGCGCTGATTTGAGTTGCGCCGGTGTCCCCCTCTGGGGAAATTGGGCCGGTGTTCGCTATTGCGAAGGAGAAGACATGATCAAGCTTGGTATTGCGGGGGTATGCGGTAAGATGGGCAGGCGTATATATGAGCTTGCCGCGCAGAACAAAGATTTTGAGGTGGGCCTGGCGCTGGAGAAGAAAGGTACTCCCCTGATAGGCAAAGAGTTGGGTAAAATAAAGGTTTCCTCAAGCCCCGATGGCTTATTCCTGGTTGATGTATTGGTGGATTTTACCGTGCCGGAGGCA
>JAPLLP010000099.1:1017-5246 GCA_026387515.1 Candidatus Omnitrophota bacterium
CCTGGATTACATTGCCCGCTATAAAAAGGCGCTTGTCCTGGGTACCACAGGTTTAAGCGAAGCGCAGATAAAAAAAGTTGAAGAGATAGCCAGCGTTGTTCCGGTGGTATATTCTCCGAATATGTCAGTAGGGGTGAACGTGTTATTTGGTATCTTGCCTGAGATCGCTAGGCAGTTAGGCCCGGATTATAGCATTGAAATAGTCGAGGCGCATCATAAGGCAAAAAAGGATTCTCCTTCAGGCACGGCAAAAAAATTCGCCCAGATACTTGCCGATACGGTGAAGAAAGAGATCCCTACGCACTCAGTGCGGCTGGGCGATATCGTAGGGGACCACACCATTATTTTCTGCGGTAATTCCGAGCGTATTGAGATCAAGCATCAGGCGCATTCACGCGATTTATTTGCCGTTGGCGCCTTAAAGGCGGTTAAGTGGATATTTGGCAAGACCGCCGGGCTTTATTCAATGCAGGATGTTTTGAAAGGGTAAAAGATGTTTGAACTATCTAAAAAAGTTAAGTCATTGTCAACATATTTATTCTTAGAGATTGATAAAGCCAAACGTAAGGCGCGGCAAGAAGGCCGGGATATCATTGATTTTGGCATAGGCGACCCGGATCAACCTACCCCCGAAGGCCAAAAGGAAAGCCCGCGCCGAGGGCAGGGATATTATTGATCTGGGTATTGGCGATCCGGATCAACCTACGCCTGGATATATCATTGATAAACTTTATCATGCGGCGCAGGATCCGGCAACACACAGGTATGCGCTTGATCAGGGCATGCCGGTATTACGTCAGGCCATCGCCGACTGGTACAAAAACAGGTTTCGCCTGGAGCTTAACCCGGAGAATGAGATCCTGCCTTTGATCGGCTCAAAAGAAGGGATCGCCCATTTTCCCCTGGCTTACCTGGATAACGGAGATTACGCTTTAGTGCCTGATCCGTGCTATCCGCCGTATAAAGGCGGGACTATCTTAGCCGGCGGCAGGCCGTATCTTATGCCTCTGACTGCCGCGAACAGCTTTCTACCGGATCTTAAAAAAATACCTCCGTCCGTACTCAAGAAGGCAAAAATGATGTATATTAATTATCCGAATAATCCCACTGCCGCCTGCGCGGGTGCGGATTTTTATCTTCGGGTCATTGATTTTGCGCAAAAGTACAAACTTATCGTTATTTCGGACTTGGCGTATTCCGAGATGAGCTATGATGGTTATCGCCCGCCGAGTTTCCTGGAACTGGAAGGTGCCAGGGAGGTCGCGATTGAATTTCACTCGCTCTCCAAGACTTATAATATGACCGGCTGGCTCGTGGGTTGGGCCTGCGGCAACGCGCAGCTGGTTTCGGCGCTGGCCAAAGTAAAATCCAATATCGATTCCGGGATATTTTCTGCGTTGCAATTGGCCGGCATTTCCGCGTTGATGGGGCCCCAGCAGCATGTTATTGATATGCGCCGTCTCTATCAAGGAAGGCGCGATTGTTTGATCGCGGGCTTGCGTTCCCTTGGTTGGGAAGTTGAGCCTCCCAAGGCCACGTTCTATGTCTGGATAAAGATTCCCAGGGTCGCCAGGCGCGCGGATTCTATTTCATTTGCGGCTTTATTGCTTAAAAAGGCGAATCTGGTGGTTACCCCGGGCGTGGGTTTTGGAAATGGGGGAGAAGGCTATATTCGCATGGCTCTTACAGTTGGCGTAGATAGGATAGAAGAGGCAGTTAACCGCCTGCGTAAAATAATCTAATGACCGCCTGTTATTTGAGCATAGGTTCAAATTTAGGAGATAGGCGTAAGTATATTAAAACAGCCATTAAAAAGATCAAGTCCTTGAAAGATACCCGGTTTTTAAAAGTATCCCGCATTATCGAGACAGAGCCTGTCGGCGGGCCTTCCGGCCAGGGAAGGTTCTTAAATGCCTGCCTTAAAATTGATACCAAGCTTTCCCCTCTCGCGTTGCTCAATAAGCTTAAAATAATAGAAAAACAATTAGGAAGGAAAGATACGGTCCGTTGGGGCGCGCGTACGATGGACCTGGATATCTTATTTTACGGCAATAGGATTATTAAGCAAAAAAAACTGACTATCCCGCACAAGCGGATTTTTAAGCGGGATTTTGTACTGCGGCCTTTATCCGAGATTATATGGTGATTATCCATAAGATAAGAAGATTACGCCAGGCTCTATCCAAATATAGGCGTAAGGAAGAAACCGTGGGTTTTGTGCCCACAATGGGCGCCTTGCATGCCGGACACCTGAGTTTGATAAAGGCGGCCATTCGGCAGAATAAAAGAGTGGTGGTGAGCATATTTGTTAATCCCGCTCAATTCGGGCCCGGAGAGGATTTTAAACAATACCCGCGCACCTTAAAGCGCGATGCCGCATCTTGCAGGAAAGAGGGCGTGGATATAATATTTTGTCCCGATACCAAAGAGTTATTCCCTCGCGGTTACAAGACCTTTGTCACGGTCGAAGGGTTAAGCCAGGTAATGTGCGGGATTTTTCGGCCCGGGCATTTTCGGGGAGTAGCTACCGTGGTAGCTAAACTTTTTAATATTGTTCAGCCGGATATTGTTTACTTTGGTCAGAAGGATGCCCAGCAGGCCATGATCATCAAGAAGATGGTCCAGGACCTGGATATGCCGCTTAAGATAAAGGTAATGCCTACGGTGCGCGAGAGCGATGGTTTGGCGATGAGCTCAAGGAATGTTTATCTTAATAAGCAGCAAAGATTAGGCGCGCAAGTATTATCCCGGTCTCTTGCATTGGCAAAAGAATTGGCCGGGGCCGGGATTAAAGACGCGGATAAAATCGTAAGCAGTATGAGGCAGCTGATCCGAAAGAACGCCAACGCCAGGATAGATTATATCGCGGTTGTAGACCCGACAGATCTTAAGCCGCTAAAAAAGATCTCAATGGAAAGCTTAATAGCGCTGGCAGTGTGGATAGGCAAGACCCGGCTTATTGATAACGCGATTATACAAGCTAAATAGAATGACTAATAGGATTAAAATTGGGATTGTCGGATGCGGGGCAATAGGCAGCTCATTGGCCAAATTCATAAAGAAGGATTTTAACCGCAAGGCAAAGTTGGTTGCGCTTTATGATTTAGATAGGCAAAAGGCCATGCGCTTGTCGGGGCTGGCCGGAGGTTGTCCGGTTGCCAAGGATTTAGCGCAGCTCATCACCAGATCCGATCTGGTGATAGAGGCGGCATCCAAGGACTGTTCTTTTTCGATAGCAAGGCAGTCCCTTATTGCGGGCCGCGATTGCATGATCATGAGCGTTGGTGGTATTATAGACAAGTTTAAGGTCCTGGAGGCCCTAGCAGACAGGCGTGGCGCAAAGGTTTTTATCCCCAGCGGCGCTATCACGGGTATCGACGGATTGAAATCAGCCAGGCTTGCGAAGATTAAAAGGATAGTCCTGACTACCATAAAGAACCCCGCCTCTTTTAAGGGCGTAGCTTATGTGCGCAGAAAAGGGATTAATCTGGAGAAGATAAAAAAAGAACTGACCCTTTTCTCCGGTAGCGCGCGCCAGGCAGTAAGATTTTTTCCACAGAATATTAATGTCGCGGCTATCCTGAGCCTGGCCGGCTTAGGACCTGATAAGACCAAGGTCAGGATCGTTGCCGCCCCCGGCGTAAAGACGAATACCCATGAGATCGAGATATATTCAGAGGCCGGTACGATACGCACGCGCACCGAGAATGTTTTGCATCCGGATAATCCCAAGACCAGTTTCCTTGCGGTGTTATCGGCACTGGCGGTTTTAAAACAGATACTGGAACCGATAAGGATCGGTACATAATTAACAATGAAGAAGGGGGGTGAAACAAAAATGGCAGAAAAGATAGTGAAGTTGGGCATAAAGAGAGAAAAGGGTTGCCTCTATTATATCGACAAGCAGGGTGATGTTTCCTGCGCGAAGATGGCCAGAGGTAACAAAAAGGGAGGAAGCCCCAAGAAAGTAGCCAAATGCGGTATCAAGCGCAAAGAAGGCTATCTTTATTTCTTGGATAAGAAGGGTGATGTCTCTTGCGCCAAGATGAAGAGAGGCGGCAAGAAGAAAAAGAAATAGTAACTAACATGAGAAAGCCCCTGTAAAAATGTCTTTATCTTTGATTTTACAGGGGCTTTCTTTATTACTATAATTTTGTCTATGCCCAAGCATAATTTTTTCAATAATGAAAAGAATCTGGTATTGCTGGTATTGGTTTTAAGTTTTTCCG
>JAPLLP010000079.1:0-762 GCA_026387515.1 Candidatus Omnitrophota bacterium
GTGTGGATGGTGTTGCCGCAGGCGCAGACAATCACGCAATCCTGATACTTGGGATGAATTTTGTCTTTCATGTGGATCCTCCTATTGGTTCATACTGTTCAAAAATTCCTCGTTATTCTTGGTCTTGACTAATTTTTCAATCAACAACTCCATAGCCTCCACATTATTCAATTCATTCAAAACCTTACGCAGTATCCAGGCCTTCTGGAGTATCTCCTGCTTTAAAAGCAGCTCTTCATGGCGCGTATTGGAACGCTTGATATCGATGGCCGGATAGATCCTGCGCTGGAAAAGGTTCCTATCCAGCTGTAATTCCATATTGCCGGTGCCCTTGAATTCCTCAAAGATGACCTCGTCCATCCTGCTGCCCGTATCCACCAAGGCAGTGGCGATGATAGTAAGGCTGCCGCCGTCTTCCACCGCGCGCGCCGCTCCAAAGAACCTCTTGGGTTTCTGCAGGGCATTGGAATCTACGCCTCCGGATAACACCTTGCCGCTGTGCGGCACCACCGAATTATATGCGCGGGCAAGACGAGTAATACTATCCAACAGTATAACCACATCGCGCTTATGTTCTACTAGACGCTTGGCCTTTTCCAGGACGATCTCGGCCACCTGCACGTGCCTCTCCGGCGGTTCGTCAAAAGTAGACGAAATTACCTCGCCTTTGACATTATGCTGCATATCCGTGACTTCCTCGGGCCGTTCATCGATCAAGAGCACGATCAATATCACATCCGGATGATTGGTAGTAATAGAATT
>JAPLLP010000079.1:793-4910 GCA_026387515.1 Candidatus Omnitrophota bacterium
AAAGCACGGTCTTGCCGCTATAAGGCTGGGCCACGATCAATCCGCGCTGCCCCTTACCTATAGGAGCCAGTAAATCCATAATCCTCATGGATACCTCTTCCGGCTTAGTTTCCAAAATAAAATGCTCGTGAGGATAAATAGGGGTAAGATTATCAAAAAGGACCTTCTCCTTCACCTCTTCAGGATTCTCAAAATTAACCGCTTCTACCTTTAAAAGAGCGAAATACTTCTCGCCTTCTTTGGGAGGACGAATCTGACCGCTTACTGTATCTCCCGTTCTTAGATCAAACTTGCGGATCTGGGACGGCGAGATATAAATATCATCCGGACAAGGAAGATAATTGTAATTAGGTGAACGCAAGAACCCAAAGCCTTCGGGCAAAATTTCTAAAACCCCTTCCCCGAACATAAGGCCTTCTTTTTCTGCCTGCGCCTGGAGCAGTTTAAAGATCAGGTCCTGTTTTTTCAGGCCGCTTAGTCCGTTTACGTTCAATTCCTTGGCGAGCTTATTCAGCTCCGAGATCTTCATCTCTTTTAAATTTCCGATATCCAATTTTTCCACTAAAACCTCCCTGCCCAGAAAGGGCGCACCCGCGCAATTTTCGCTGCGGCGAACACTGGCCCAAATCCTATCTGGGCCAGGTAGCCGCTTAGCGCGGGGTGTTAATAATCTTCTTCCAGATCTTCTCTGCCTGCTCCTTAGTCCGGGCGACAGTAGCGTTATTATCTATGATAAAATCCGCGAAGCGGACCTTGCGCGATAAAGGCATCTGGGCCTTTATCCTATTACTAATATCTTCTTTATCTAAATGCGTTTTGCGTAAAAGACGCTTAAGTTGTATTCTCCTACTTATCGCGACAACGATAAGCTTATCTACCCAACCTGCCAAACCCGCCTCGATCAAAAGCGGGGCATCTATGACCACGATCCTGCGCCGGGTCTCTTTAGCTGTCTTCTTAATGACCCGGATAACTTCAGGATGGATAATACTATTAAGCCGGCGGAGCAATATCTTGTCATTAAATACTATGCCGGCCAGCTTCCTTCTATCGATGCTCCTACGGCTGCCTCTTATCCGACTGCCAAAAATATCCACAATCTTTCTATAGGCAGAGCTGCCGGGGGTAAGCGTGCTACGCGCGATCTTGTCCGCATCGATTATCTCGGCGCCTCGGGCCTTAAAAAATCCCGCAACCGTGGATTTGCCGCTTCCGAAACTACCGGTAAGACCGATAATCAACTTCTTATTTTTGGCGGGCCGCTTTTTCATAAAGCTGCACATATTTCTTGGCGGATTCCTCCCAGGAAAAATTATACTGCATGGCCTTTTGCGTCAACTGCAGCCACTTTTTCTCATCGCCGAATTCTTTAATTGATTTCTTTATGGTCGCTAAGAGTTCTTGCGCACTATAGTCGTCAAATACGAAACCATTGGCCTTGGTTACGGTATCCGCCAAACCGCCGGTCTTAAATACCAGAGGTATGGTCCCGTAGCTCAAGGATATCAACTGGCCCAATCCGCAGGGCTCATATTTTGAGGGCATCAAGAATATATCCGAGCCTGCGTAAATCTTATGGGCTAAGGCGTCGTCAAATTTTAGGTTTAGAGAGACTACCTCCGGATACTTCTTGGTAATATCGTCAAGTAGAATGTGATACTTCTGGTCTCCGGTACCAAGGATCACCAATTGCAGCTTTAGTTTACATATATTCTGGATGGCATCTGCCAGTATATCAAATCCCTTCTGCTCGGCCAACCTTGATACTATGCCGAATAACGGCACATCTTTTTTTGCGGGTAATTTGCAGAACTTTTGCAGGTCTGCTTTATCCTTGGCTTTCTCCTGGATATTCTTCACCGAATAATTCTTGGCGATATAGGAATCTGATTCCGGATTCCAGATAGAATAATCCAGGCCGTTGATTATACCGAAGAGAGAATCCTTGCGCCTGGCTAAGATACCCTCAAGCCCAAAACCAAACTCCTTAGTCTGTATCTCTTTGCTATAAGTATTACTGACGGTGTTGATGATATCGCAAGAAACAATGCCGCCTTTTAATATGTTTATCTTATCGTAGAATTCAAGGTAATCCATGTTAAAGAGCTCCCAATTCAAACCCAGCTTGGGAAATTCTTCTTTAGCGAATAACCCCTGATAGCCGATGTTGTGTATAGTGAAGATCGTCTTCATCCCCTTATAAAATATGTCCTTGGCAAAGATATTTTTCAGGTATACTGGCACCAAGCCCGATTGCCAGTCATGGCAATGGATGATCTGGGCTTTAAAATTTATCTCCCTCAAGAGACCGAGTGCCCTCTTGCAATAATACGAAAACCTGTCTAAATTATCTTTGTAATCACCCGCCTTATCTCCGTAAAGGTTATCGCGCTGGAAATATTCCGGGTGCTCAATAAAATAAACTTTTATCTGCTTGCCTATTACGGAGCAGGAAACATCCTGGCTTATCCTCTGGAGCTTAAACTTCGGCTCCTGAATAGATTTATAACGGGGCAATATTACAATAACTTCGTGCTTTAAATCTTCCAAGGCCAAAGGTAAAGCCCCTACCACATCCGCCAACCCTCCGGTTTTCGCAAAAGGCACCATCTCGCTAGCGCAAAACGCAACTTTCATTTTACCTCCTCCATTTCTAACCAGTTCTTCCCCTTTTTTATACTGACCCTTACCGGAACCGCTAATTCCAAAACATGCTCCATCCTATTCTCGACCAATGGTAGGAGCTCTTTTGTTTCTTTCGCAGGCACATTAAAAATTAGCTCATCGTGGATCTGGATGATCATCCGGGAACTAAACCTTTTCTGGTGAATATCATTATGAATATTAACCATCGCCAGCTTTATTAAATCGCTCGCCGAACCCTGTATGGGAGTATTGACTGCCTGACGCTGGGCAAATTCCCGTATGTTTTGGTTTTTATTATTTATCTCCGCGATGTACCTGCGCCTACCCAGTATCGTGGTCACATACCCGTCGCGCTGGGCGCGCTTAATCTGATCTTCGATATAACGTTTGACAAAAGGGTATGTGACAAAATAGGCGTCGATGAAAGCCTGGGCTTCTCCGGGAGACACGCCAAGATCCCTGCTTAAACCATAGGAACTAAGCCCATAGACTATCCCAAAATTCACCCTTTTGGCCACCTCGCGCATCTTTTCATCAACATCGTTTTCTTTAACGCCGTATATTAAACTAGCGGTGCGGCGGTGAATATCTTTATCGGACTTAAAAGCAGAGATCAACGCCTCGTCCCCCGATAAATGCGCCAAGATGCGCAACTCAACCTGGGAATAATCGCAAGAGACAAGAAAGCTGTCTTCGCTAAAAGCAATGATTGCCTGGCGGATCTTGGCTCCGATATCCGTTTTGATGGGTATATTCTGCAAATTCGGCGAACTCGAGCTAAGCCTTCCGGTCTCGGTTCCGGTCTGGTTAAAGCTGGCGTGAATCCTGCCCGTGGCAGCGTCCACCATATCCGGAAGCGTATCAATATAGGTATTTTTGAGCTTGGTCAGTTGGCGGTATTCAAGAAGCAATGCCGGCAATTTGTGCTCCTTGGCTAAATTCTTTAACACCTCTTCATTAGTGGAAGGCCCGGTCTTGGTCTTTTTGGAAACCGGAAGCTTCAATTTCTCAAAGAGAATCTCTCTGAGTTGTTTCGGAGAATTAATATTGAACTGGGCGCCGCTTAAATCATAGATCTGCTCAATTAATTTTATTAATCTCTTTTCTAAATCGCGCGCCAGTTCCTTCAAAAAACCGGTATCAATCTTGATGCCGGTTATCTCCATTTCTGCCAGCACACTAACCAAAGGCATCTCCACGTCCTGGAAAAGCGCGTAGAGATCCTTTTTCCGTAATTGCTCTTCCAATATGGGCTTTAGCTTAAGAAGCACCTCTAAGTCCTTTTGTGCGGAAAGCGAGCTAATTTGCAAACCTAGATAATCCCAGGCAACGTCATTAAGGGTATATTCGGCCTTGGCCGGGTTAAGAAGATAGGCGGCAATCATAGTATCGAAAGATAAACCATCTAAGGTTAAATTTTGCTTTGCCAGAGCAATTTTTGTTTTCTTAAGATCAAAACCGACCTTTTTTA
>JAPLLP010000079.1:4916-8844 GCA_026387515.1 Candidatus Omnitrophota bacterium
AGCGCGCTTCTAATAGATGTGCCGATATTCTTGACCCCAAAAACCTTACCAGAACAAGCAAATGCCAGGTCCTGCGCCGAGGTAGCGTTAATATATAACTCTTCGCCATTCTTTAAGATCATTTCAACCTGAGGATCCGTCAACAAAGGCAATTCCTGCGCCTCAGGCGCTGCTTGCGGCTCTACCGGCAGCCCTTCTATGAGGCGTTTAAATTCCAAGCATTTAAAGAGACGAAACAGCTCCTTGTAATCTGGATCTTTGGTGCTTAGTTTCTCTGCGTCAAAATCAAGATCAATATTCTTATCAAGAATAGCCAGGTCTTTACTTAGATGCATCTTCTCGATGCCTGCCTCAAGAGTACTCCTTAATTTATCCTGCTTAACCTGTTTCAAATTATGCACCAGGTCCTCTACGCTATTAAATTGTTTTAATAGCTGCGCAGCGGTTTTTTCTCCTACCCCGCGGACTCCCGGTATATTATCGGCAGCATCCCCCATGAGCCCGATAATATCGGGAATACGTTCCGGCCCTACCCCGAAACGTTCGACTACTTTTTGATAATCATAGGCCGTACCACCTGCTTCATAAGGACTGAAGACCTCGGTATTATCATCCACCAACTGCAGAATATCTTTATCGGAACTAACAATAGTCACGCCAAAACCCTGCTCTCCGGCCTTACGGCTTAAGGTCGCGATAATGTCATCGGCCTCGAAACCTTCTTTTTCAAATATGGCTATTCGGTAGGCAGCGATTATCTCTTTGATAAGAGAGATCTGGCTCTTTAGCCCATCCGGCATGGGAGGGCGCTGGATCTTATAATCCGCGAACTTCTTCTGCCGGAAGGTGTCTCGCGACAGGTCAAAACAGGCCGCCAGGTATTGCGGCTTGTGAATTTTAAGGATCTTATTCAACATGGTGGTGAACCCGTAAATGGCATTGGTAGGCTGGCCGAAAGAAGTAGCCAGATCTCCCAGGGCGTAAAAAGCACGGTAACAAAATGCTGTCGCATCAATTAGATATAGGCGCTTATTCTTCATTAACGATATAGCATGGGATTATTTATTTTGCGTAGGGGCCAAAGAAGTAGTGATTTTCTATCTTGATAATAAACGTGTCTGCAGCTTTTCTACAAACTCGTCAATCTCCTTGTTCTCGGGGTCCAGAAGTTGGGCGTCTACCGCAAATTTCAAGGACGACACGCAATCACCCTTCTTATAATAAAGCTTGGCCTTGTCAAAATAGTTTCTGGCCAGGGCATGATCGTCATAACGCATAATAGATTTCTTGATAGCCACGTATTTGGTAAGGTCGATAACATTCTCTTCCGAGGCGTCCGTGCTCTTGTCCTTTAAAACCAGGCGCAGGTCCTCTAATCGGCGCTTGGCCTTCTGGGTCCAGATATCATCCGAGGTACCCATCTGGGCCCGCTTCTTCCAATAATAGGCCGCGTTTTTCAAATCGCGCTTGGCCTCATACAACGAAGCCAGGTTAGAATAAGGGCTTAAATATCCGGGGTCGATCCTTGAGCTCTTTAAATAACACTCTTCGGCCTGATCGTATAGCCCTTGAGCCTCATAGATAACTCCCAGGTCATTATATGCTACGGCATAAAAAGGGTCCAGTTGCAGGGCCTTAAGATACAAGCTCATTGCCTCAGACAGATTGCCCGCACGCTGTTGAGTTAACCCATCGTTACGATAAATCCTTGCCTGGGACTGAAAGGTAGTTAATCTATTGTTATTTTTTTGAGTTTTATCGTCAACGAGGCTGGCGGATGAGTAAACGTCAGGGCTCTTTTCTATATCAAACGCTTCCCGGGATTGGGTAAAATTATTATTAGCTGCCTGATGGGAATCTTCTTCGGCGAATACCGAGGCAAATGCCAAAGGAGAACAGACGAAAATTATAAATACGAGGGCTATAATGGTTACCGTTCTCTTAAATGAGGGCTGACCCATGTATTGAAATTATTATACGATTCTAAAGCGTTGCGGTCAAGAGAAAAAACAGCTTATATATCCTTATAACAGAAGACCCTGTCTCTACCCAATCCTTTGGCCCGGTATAAAGCCTCATCAGCCAACTTCACCAGCTGATCCGCGGAAGAGATCAGATCTGTGGGAAAATTCGAAACCCCTATGCTTATGGTGATTTTCTTGGCAAAACCCTCATCTTTGAAAACCTGTTCCCGGATCTTATGGTTTATCTTCCTTGCCGCAAGGGCCGCGGACTTATAATCGGTATTCACCAAAAGTATGGCAAATTCGTCACCGCCGTATCTGGCAAGAATAGCGTTCTTTCCGGAGATCTCCAGGAGCGCCTCTGCCAGCCTACGTAAAACAAAGTCGCCGAATTGATGATTGTAATGGTCGTTAACGGATTTAAAAAAATCGACATCAAGCAACAAACAGGAAAGCGGCCTTTTATCGGCTTCCGCGTCCTTAAAGAGCTCGTTAATCCTTTCAAAAAAATAGCGATGATTATAAAGATCGGTCAGGCCATCCCTGATAGAAAGCCCCTCCAGTTTTTTATTGATCAGCTTTAGCTTCGCATTAGCAACCCTTAATTCACTGGTCTTACCCTTAACGATCTCTTCAAGGTGTGTGCGGGACTCCCTTTCGCGTTCATAGAGAACCCTGTATTTAGAATGGATCTGAACTTCGCTGGTCATGTCGCGCAGCATGACCAACGCCCCTTCGATATCATCGTTGTCTCCGTATAAAGGCACGGCATTAACCCAGAAAGAAAGAGAATTGCCCTGGCGGTCTTTGGCATCTACCTCCCGCAATTGCAACGGTTGTTTCTTGTCTTTTATCTCGTCAAAAATGCATTTATCCTTGCATATATCCAGGCAGAAACATTCGTAACAATAATTCATCTGCTTCATCTGCCGCGGAGTCAGGCAGGTCAGATTCATATAAGGGTAATTATAGTATAAGAGCTTTTTATTCTTATCAACGATATACAAAGGATCGTTGATAACATCTAACAGCTCCTTGTTATCCATGATTTTTTTGAGGGTCAATTTTTCCATTATTAAACCGCGCTTTCCTGACGGAGGATGAACTGGAAGTACTTATCTTCCAGGTCATCAAATTTTAACACATCCTGGCATACAGAACAAGCAAAATCCGGGGCCTTGAGAGAAAGTAACCCATCGAGATGTTCATCCAACACAACCACCTTCTCAAACTGCCGGTTACAACGCGAACAGAAATACGGCGCGACAAAAGATCTTATTCTCCCGTGAGAACCGAAATTAGCGATCATATTAAACTGTTTAATCATCGCCAGGGAACATTCTACAAATTCTAATCTTTTTTCCTGCGGGATGCTACGCAAGGCATTCACCCACTCCCGCACGCCGCATGAATTAATTCTTTTTACTCCGCGGAGATTAACCACGATCTTTTTCTTGTCGGTCTCAAAGATCCTGCCAAAAATAGCGTTTTCGTCTATAATGCCGTAAAAATTAATTAAAAGCGCGTCTTGAGTATCCTGACGCTCCACGGCAAGGGTCTCCCCTATCTCGATCTTCTCTTCCGCGATAAAGATATGGAAAGATTTGGCCTTTTTCTGGAACTCGCGCATGGAAGAACCCATATCAAGTATGGCGATTACTTCGGTTCTTTTTAAGGGGTGCAGATTTACTACAAAAGAACTTGAGTTCTGTAAAATATTATAAACCCCTACCCCACTTCCTCCGGGTTTGATTTCGACCTGGGCGTCAGAGCTGGTTATGCATTTAACCAGGTGCCCCACGAATTTAGGCCTTTCTAAACTGCCAAAACGGTCAGTTACCGATACGGCCAAATTTTTACCGTCACTACCAACCCTTAAAAGAACCGACTCGTCATCTTTTAGGGACACGGGCTTGGTCCTGTCAGACTGGACATGGATATATTCCCCTTTCTCATTACAGGGG
>JAPLLP010000244.1 GCA_026387515.1 Candidatus Omnitrophota bacterium
CTTAGATTTGAAAGCGGGGACTATTTGGTTTCAGAAGGATGAGGTAGAGAGTATCAATGGTTATTCTGTGGAGAGTTGGAAGCAGAGCCTTCCCACGCAAGAGGCATTCAAGGAACAGAATAAAAATCAGGCTATCCTTTCCTCCGCGCAGGAGGGCCTGAATTTCGTATCCAAGACCAGGAGACTGGAATTTAAAACTATGCCCTGGGTAGAAGTCTGCACCAGGGAAGAATTAAAGAGAAATTTAATGAGGTTGATTGAAAAAGAAAATAGTGAAGCTAAAGTGGATACCGCCGGCAAGTTATTGCTAAAACTGGGATTACTTTCCGACCTCCAGGAATATAAGCGGGAGGCATCGAGCCTTTTGACTGAACAGGTAGCGGGTTATTATAGCGACGAAGACAAAAGGATCTATGTTACGGACGATGTGCTTCTTGACATTCTGCCCGGGATACCCAGCATAACTATTATGCATGAACAGATGCACGCGCTGCAGGATCAGTATCACGATTTGAAGAAGATCAAGGATGCGTTATTCCAGGGAAATGATGATAAGGCCATGGCAATGCAGGGCGTTATTGAAGGAGAAGCGACTGTTTTGATGTACGATGCCTATTTTAACTCAGTGCGCGGGGCCGGTTTTATGGGCAAAGAGGATAAAATCCTGGACATAAGGTCTTTTGTCATAGATTCAATGCTGGCCTATAGCAAGCGGATCAAGTCAGAAAATAATCAGCCGGCTATTTTTATGGAAGACACGCTTTTCCCTTATGTCTATGGCGGCACTTTTATACAGTACATCGTGAACACCAGGGGCTGGGATGCGGTGGATGCAATATATAAAGACCCGCCTGTTTCATCCGAGCAGATAATGCATCCGGAAAAGTATTATATTATGCGCGATGCACCTAAGGAAGTGAATCTTCCCGATATTTCGAGCAAGTTAGGTTCATCCTGGGTACGTTTAACCCGCGGCGTATTAGGGGAATTCAGTTTCTATCTGGTAGGGAAGAATTTTCTGGATGAATTATCGGCAAAGCTCATGTCTGAAGGCTGGGGTGGAGATACCTTTGAGCTTTATGAAGAGCCCGCCTCAAAACAACTACTCCTTATTTCATTATCAAAATGGGATACTGAGCGCGATGCCGAAGAGGCCTTCTCCCTTTACAAAAAGATAATAGTAAAAAGATACAAGAATCCCGCTTTAATTAAGGAAGACGCGAATTTCTCTCAATGGAAGACAACTAGCGGCAGTGTTTATTTGTCTAAGGATGGGGATTCGATAATTCATATTGACGGGGCTAGCGAAACATTGCTCTTGGCTTTGCTCGGAGCCTTAAATAAAGCGAAATGAAAAAAGTAAATCTTTCCGTATGGCGATCTATGAAGATTGGCAGGTCTCTTTTTAAGAACCCGGTAATGGTCTCATCCGGTACCTTTGGTTACGCCGAGGAATTTTCCAGCTTTATTGATTTAAAAAAATTAGGCGCAATCGTCACCAAGACTATTACCTTAAGGCCGCGGCTGGGCAATCTTCCTCCCCGGACCTGCGAGGCCCCCGCAGGGATGCTCAATTCCATAGGCCTGGAAAATCCCGGACTAGAGGTTTTCTTGAGCGATAAGCTTCCCAAATTATCCAAATATGGCGTACCGATAATAGTAAGCATCTCTTCCGAGGATGATCCTAAGGAATTTATAGAACTCACCCGCTACCTGGACAAGGTTAAAGAGGTTGCGGCAATAGAATTAAATATCTCTTGTCCTAATCTGGGGAAGAAGGCGCTTATTTCGCAGGAAGCCAAGGCTACCTATAGCGTGGTTAAAGAGGTGCGTAAGTCTACAAAGAAAACGCTGATTACTAAATTATCTCCTAATGTTACTAGTATTACAGATATCGCCTCCGCCGCCGAAGAGGCAGGCTCAGATGCGGTTGCGCTTATCAATACTATCACGGGAATGAGCATTGATGTCGCATCGCGAAAGCCGAAGCTCGCCATGATTACCGGGGGGTTAAGCGGGCCGGCAATCCGGCCGATAGCGGTGCGCATGGCCTGGGAGGTCTATCAAAAAATCAAAATCCCGATCATTGGTATGGGTGGTATAACAGATACTGCTTCGGCGTTGGAATTTATTATTGCCGGGGCCAGCGCCGTAAGCGTGGGAACCGCAAATTTTGTTAATCCCAGGGCAACAGTTGAGATCTTAAGCGGGATTGAAGTTTATCTAAAGAGGAATAAAATAAATTCCATAAAAGACTTAACCGGTTCTCTAAGATGCTAAAAATAGAAGATAAGCTTATTGTCGCTTTGGATGTGGATACGCTTGATAAAGCAGAATATTTGGTTGACCTGCTTTATCCGGAAATAAGATTATTTAAGGTCGGAAGCCAGCTTTTTACTGCCTGCGGGCCTAGCATCGTTGATTTCATACGCGAAAAGGGGGCGGAGGTTTTCTTAGATTTGAAGTTTTTTGATATACCCAATACTGTGGCTAATGCCGTGCGCCAGGCAGCCCGGCTCAAAGTGCGGATGCTTACCCTGCATATCCTGGGAGGTGAGGATATGCTTAAAGCGGCAGTAAAAGCGGCTAAAGAAGAATCCGGCAGACTCAAAATAAAACCGCCGCTTTTAATAGGGGTTACGGTGTTGACCAGCCAGGCGACAAAACCTGCGCAGGTGGTTGCGTTGGCCAGGGCGGGAATTTCCGCAGGGCTTGATGGAGTGGTGTCGTCAGTAAAAGAGGCCGCGCTTCTTCGTAAATCCATACATAAAGGTTTTATTATCGTGAGCCCCGGGATACGGCCGCCAGGCGCAAGTTTAGGTGATCAAAAACGCGTAGCCACCGCGCAAGAAGCGATCAATGCTGGCAGTGATTTCCTGGTAGTGGGCCGGCCGATATTGGAGGCAAAGGATCCGCTTAGGGCTGTTAAGGAAATTATCGGGAGTCTTTAGGTTGACGTTAGCCAACCTTTTGATTATAATGAGATTTTCGGGCGGTTGGCGCAATTGGTTAGCGCGCCTGACTTACATTCAGGAGGCTTACAGGTTCAAGTCCTGTACCGCCCACTTAGAAAAATCCCTTGCCAAGAGGCAAGTTTTGATTTAAGATTTATACTTCTTTCATTGGGGTCGTGGTGTAGCCCGGTCTAACACGTCGCCCTGTCACGGCGAAGATCGCGAGTTCAAATCTCGTCGACCCCGTTTAAAATTCCGCGCCAAGAACTCAATATGTAAGGGCGTTCCCAAAGAGCGTCTTTTTATTTTTATACCTTTATTTATGGTCGGACAAGCCATGCAGGGCCAATTACTGGGGATGATCACGGGATGTAAAGACCTGGGGGTCTTTTTAGCGATGTTCCTGGAATCCAGTATCGTCCCCGTTCCTTCGGAAGCGATTATCGTGGGCGCAGCCGCTATAGGCGTCCCGGTTAAATCCATACTCATATTCGGCTCCCTGGGTTCGACAGTTGGAGCCATGGTGGGATACGCCTTAGGCAGATACGCGGCTATGCCCACCATACTGAAGTTTGGAAAATATGTCCTTATAAAGCCGCATCATATTTATAAGGCGGAAGGCTTCGCTAAAAAATACGGCGTGTGGGGCGTACTGCTGGGAAGGGTTTTGCCCATCATACCCTTTAAGGTGTTTTCTATCGCCTCTGGGATTACCAAAGTGCCCTTCGTACCTTTTGTAATATGCACGGCGATAGGCGTTGTGCCTAGGATATTCCTCTTGGCTCTTTTTGGCGATTCGCTGATAAAATATACTAAACCCACCGTGCTGATATTGCTCTTGCTGGTAGTGGTATTTTTGGCTTTTAAGATCACCAGGATGGTTTATAGCGGGAAGAAGGCAAGATACACCCCGCGCTAAGCGGACACCTGGCCCAGACAGGAATTGGGCCAGTGTTCACTATTGTGAAGGAGGCAGTTTAGATGTCGCTATGGCGGTTGATCAGTGTCGGCGGTTTCACCATGTATATTCTTTTATTCTGTTCTGTATTATCTCTTGCTATTATCTTTGAGAGATACATGTATTACCGCAAGAGGTCTAAGATAAAAAGGGCGGATTTTATGATGCTCATTGCCGTGGCATTAAAAAAAGGAAACGTGAAAGAGGCTCTGGAGATATGCAGGAACACAGATACCCCTTTTTCCAGCGTGGTGCAATCTGGCTTAAGCCTCCATGGCCACAATGAAGTGGTGATATCTAATACCATGGAAAGGGAGGTGACTGTTGAGACGACTAAATTAGAACGTCTCACCAGCATCGTCGGAACCATAGGAAGCACTGCCGTTTACATCGGCTTATTTGGGACGGTGTTAGGGATAATTCGGGCATTCCACGATATTTCCAAGAGCGGCTCCGGCGGGATAAGCGTGGTGATTAATGGTATATCCGAGGCTTTGGTATGTACCGCCGCAGGCCTTTGCGTAGCGGTGCCCGCGGTTATTGCCTACAATTATTTTGTCAAGAAAGTAGACAGTTTTATCACAGACATGGAATTGTGCGTCTCGGAAATAATGGATTTATTGAATATAAGGCAGAAATGAAGCAGTCCCTCAGGAAACAAAGATTGGTGGCGGATATAAACATAACGCCATTTACCGACGTAATTCTTGTATTGCTGGTCATATTTATGATTACCACTCCCTTGATCTCTCAATCAAACATCAAGGTGAATCTGCCGGAGGCAAGAAGCGGGTTGCCTGCGGGGAAGAACCGGCAGCAAGAGGCAGAGGTTACCATAACGCGCGAAGGGGTGGTTTATTTAGACGGCAAGCTCGTAACCAGGAAAGAGCTTAAAGATCAGGTCAAAAAAATGTATGTTAATGATCCCGAACTAAGCGTCACCGTGCGTTCGGACAAGTTCGTGAGATTCCAAGAAATAGTCAATGTGCTGGATCCGCTGACCGAGTTAGGTGTGACCAAACTCAACATTGCGGCAACAACTGAAAACGAGTAGACACCCCGCGCTAAGCGGCTACCTGGCCCAGATTGGATTTGGGCCAGTGTCCCCTTGTGGGGAAATTGCGCGGGTGTTCGCTACTGCGAAAGGAGACTAGTAACATGTTAGGCTTAATTAATGCAACCGGGTTTGAAACTACCGCTATCTGGAGCGTGCTTGGCGTCGCCCGCTTAGGATTGGGGTACGCCCTTTTACTCAGAGTCCAAATTATGCGCCATGATAAAGGCACTCCTGCTATGCAGGAGGTCTGGGGTGCTATACGCACAGGCGCGGACGCTTACCTAAAGCGCCAATTAAAGAGTATCTTGCCGTTGATATGCCTGCTTACGGTGGTTCTTTTCTTTTCGGTATATATTATCCCTCCCAGCGAAGAAGCGCTGCAGCGTTTTAGTAAATTTAATCCCGATATGGTCAGGCTGCTTATCGGTTTAGGCCGGGC
>JAPLLP010000321.1 GCA_026387515.1 Candidatus Omnitrophota bacterium
CCTTATGCCGAGAGGTATTTCATGAGTAAATCGCATAAAGCTAAATCCCTATTTGATCCGGCTATTTGCTGGCCGGCAGCCGGCAATTCAATAAAGAAATTAGATCCCCGGCACCAGATTAAAAATCCCGTAATGTTTGTGGTCTTGGTGGGGAGTTTATTGACTACGGGTTTATATTTTCAAGCCTTGTTTGGACGCGGAGAAGCCCCGGCTAGTTTTATTTTAGCTATTAGCTTATGGCTGTGGTTTACGCTTATCTTTGCCAATTTTGCCGAAGCTATGGCCGAAGGCCGCGGCAAAGCCCAGGCCGAGAGTTTAAGGAAAGCCCGCAAGGATGCAGTCGCCAAGAAACTTTTAAAACCTAGTTACGGTTCCTCACACGAAAAAGTATCCGCTACTACACTTCGTAAAGGTGACGTTGTTCTTGTTGAGGCGGGGGACGTAATCCCAATGGATGGAGATGTAATCGAGGGAGTGGCTTCGGTTGACGAAAGCGCGATTACCGGAGAGAGCGCTCCGGTAATACGTGAAAGCGGAGGAGACCGCAGCGCTGTTACCGGCGGAACAAAAGTGCTCTCGGACTGGATTGTGGTACGTATAATTTCTAATCCGGGAGAGACATTTCTCGACCATATGATTGCGATGGTTGAAGGAGCAAAGAGGCAAAAGACACCCAATGAAATTGCGTTGAGCATTCTTTTGGCGGTTTTTACGCTTATTTTTCTTTTAGCCACAGCAACGCTATTGCCGTTTTCTATTTATAGCGTAAATGTCGCAGGACTTGGCCAACCCATTACAGTAACAGTATTGGTCGCATTGCTGGTGTGTCTTATTCCCACTACTATAGGAGGGTTGTTATCCGCTATAGGCATAGCAG
The DNA here is from genome assembly GCA_026387515.1 of Candidatus Omnitrophota bacterium. The sequence continues at coordinate 878 of JAPLLP010000321.1, forward strand.
GCATGGATAGAATGATTCAGGCTAATGTGATTGCCACTTCCGGGCGCGCCGTGGAAGCTTCGGGAGACGTGGATGTGCTGCTTCTTGATAAGACCGGAACTATAACGCTTGGCAATAGACAGGCAGTAGCTTTTATTCCTGCCCAGGGCATCAGCGCTGAAGCCCTGGCCGATGCGGCCCAGCTTGCTTCTCTATCAGATGAAACTCCCGAAGGAAGGAGTATTGTAGTCTTGGCTAAAGAGAAATACAGTATCAGGGAGCGCCAAATCCATGAGCTTAACGCGCATTTTACTCCTTTTTCGGCACAAACGCGCATGAGCGGAGTGGATTTAGGGGATGGCAGGCAAATCAGAAAAGGGGCAGTTGATGCCATCGAAAATTATGTAAAAAAACTCAATGGTTCATTTCCCGAAGATTTAAAAGTATCTATTGATTCTATATCTAAAAGCGGAGGGACGCCTTTAGTTGTCGCAGAGCATAACAATGTGCTTGGAGTAATTCAGTTAAAAGACATTGTTAAGGGAGGCATCAAAGAACGTTTTGCCGAACTTCGGCGCATGGGCATTAAAACCGTAATGATTACAGGAGATAATCCTTTGACTGCCGCGGCAATTGCAGCCGAAGCCGGTATGGATGATTTCTTGGCGCAAGCCACGCCTGAAACGAAGCTTAAATACATACGTCAGATGCAGGAAGGTGGTAGGCTGGTCGCAATGACCGGTGACGGGACAAACGACGCGCCCGCCCTTGCGCAGGCCGATGTAGCGGTTGCTATGAATACCGGCACGCTTATTGAGATCGTTGAGATCGGCAAACAACTTCTTATGACCCGCGGCTCGCTAACAACATTTAGTATCGCTAACGATATATCTAAATACTTCGCCATTATACCGGCTGCCTTTGTAGGGACATATCCGGCGCTTCGCGCGCTTAATATTATGCATCTGGCTACGCCTGAGAGCGCGGTTCTCTCCGCGGTCATATTTAACGCGCTTATTATTATATTTCTTATTCCCCTGTCATTAAAAGGCGTTCATTATAAAGCGACGGCGGCCAGCAGGCTATTGCGCGATAACTTATTTATCTACGGGATAGGCGGAATTATTGCGCCATTCATAGGGATAAAATTGATTGATATGATTTTAGTGGCGTTACATCTAGTTAGATGACACCCAAACCTATTTGATGGTTTGGTGTGGGCTTCTGCCCAAGGAGAGGTATGCTTAGGGGACAAATAAAACCAGCGATTCTAATTTTCTTAGTCCTATCGATAATTACAGGCATTATTTATCCGTTTTTTATTACCGGGATTGCTCAGGTGTTTTTTCCGGGTCAGGCCAACGGAAGCTTAATTTACCAAAACGGTAAACCGGTTGGTTCAGCTCTTATCGGTCAGGGGTTTAATGACCCCAAGTATTTTTGGGGCCGTATTTCGGCGACATCTCCTGTTTCCTTTAACGCGGCTTCTTCCTCAGGCTCAAATTTAGGGCCGTCTAATCCAGCATTGCTTGAGGCAGTTAAGGCGCGCGTTAAAACTTTAAGGGTCTCCGACCCCAATAACAAGAATCCTATTCCGGTAGACCTGGTTACTTCATCAGCAAGCGGGTTAGACCCGCATATTAGTTTAGCGGCAGCCTATTATCAGGTTCCCCGTATCGCGCGGCTTAGAGGGTTATCTCAAGATACCATTAAGGCCTTTATCGTCAAGTATACTTCCGGGCGCCTATTGGGGTTTATAGGTGAATCGGTCGTAAATGTGCTGGAACTTAATTTAGCGCTAGATACTTATAAGAAATAGATAGTTTTAAAAACACAATATGAGGTATAATTAAAACTTATGGAAAGACCAGATCCGGATGTGATCTTAGCAAAGGTTAAAGCCGAAGAGAGCCAGCGCGGCAAGCTTAAGATTTTCTTTGGAGCGGTTGCGGGTGTCGGCAAGACTTATTCCATGCTTGAGGCAGCCAGTCTGTGTAAGAGAGAAGGTCTTGATGTTGTGGTCGGGTACGTAGAAACCCATAAACGCGCTGAGACTGAAGCGCTGCTGGAAGGTCTCGAAATACTCCCTTCGAAAAATATTCCTTATAAAAACGTCCAACTTCGTGAGTTTGATATTGACGCGGGCCTGGAAAGAAAACCCAAGCTTATTTTGGTTGATGAATTAGCGCATACCAATGCCCCCGGCTCTCGTCATCCCAAGCGTTGGCAAGACGTCCAAGAACTTCTCGACCAAGGCATCGATGTGTATACTACCCTAAATGTCCAGCATTGCGAGAGCGCGAATGATATCGTCGCTCAGGTCACCGGTATCGTAGTGCGCGAAACCGTGCCTGATACATTTATCGAACAGGCTGATGAAGTTGAGTTGATAGATTTGCCTACCGAAGAGCTTCTCAAGCGGTTAAAAGAAGGAAAGGTATATC
>JAPLLP010000251.1:0-13722 GCA_026387515.1 Candidatus Omnitrophota bacterium
ATTAGTCTTTAGCCTGCTTAAAATATATTTACGCACCCTTACCACAGAGGGTCAGGAAGGAGAGTATTTGAAGGCTGAGGCTGCGCTTGTAACCGCACTACGTGAGATCAAGCAGATAAATAACACAAGCGGCCGCGAAGGCACCCGTATGAGGAAGCTTCTGCAGGAGAGGCTCAGCTATAATTTCGGAGAGTTGTTTGAAAACGAGATAAGCACGTTTTTTGCGGTTATGGGACAAGGGATACGCGCTACCTTTAGCTATGTACTTTTGGTTATTCTTTGCGGAGTTGAAATAATGCTTGAGCCCGATGTATTCAACCAGGCTAAGGCAAAAGAGGCATATGAATTAGAGAATCAGGAGTTGAAGGAGAGGATGGTTAATACTATCCAAACTCTGAAAGCCTATTTTATGTATAAGGTAAAAGGAATTATTAATAGCAAATTCCTGTCCACGACATTAGTAGTTACCTTAGTAGCCTTGTTTGTTCCGGCGGCATTAATGTTATTAGGCTCAAAGGTTACGCTAATGAACATGGTTCCGCTTGCCTGCGCAGTCAATGTGGCTCCTGATCCCAAGCTCAATAAGGCATCTAATAATCTGGGGGCGGCGGTGAATACTAATGGCGGCATACAGTTGATGTCCGGGCTGGCTGCGGGTCTACCCGCGGGCAAGGTTTCCACGGGAATTTTAGCGATCGCCTTGCCAACGATAGGCCTGGTGGCGCTGGTTGCGCTTGCCGCGGTTTATATTGTATTAGCGCTTTATGCTAAGAACTGGTCGCCCAAGGTTATTGTTGCAAAGGTAATAGGCAAGCTTAGAGGGTTGAAACTACCCAGCCTAAAGTTGCCTAAACTGAAGCTGCCCAAATTAAACTGAAGCTGCCCAAATTATCCCTGCGTTTATCGACTAAATCATTAGCGGCCGTAATTCCTCCCATAGTTTTTGTGCTCAGCGTGTTCGCGCTGCATATTACCCAGGCTGAACAGGTTATTTTAAGGGCAATGGAATTGGGATTATTTTCTGTATCCGGATTAACCTGCCTAGTCTTTTACGGTATCGTTTTAGGAAGGGTGATCTTTAAGACCAAGGTGCGCACGGCCGTGTCTTTGGCAGTGGTACTTGGCATGCTGGGAGCTATCGGTTATAAGATCGGATCTACATCTACTGGTAATGGAACCGCAGCGGCTTCTGAGGATGTCCGCCAGGAATTAATCCAGAACGCATTTGCCAAAGCCCTGGAAAGCCCTTGGAAAGAATATGAGCAAGGCAAAATAAGCAAGGAAGAGTTACTGGGCAAAATAGAGAGTTGGATAACTAATAATAATAAGCTATCTGAGAAAGAAAGAGTTAATCTTAATCGCCAGCTCGAAGATTATTTTAGGGGCATTGAAAGCCCCAAGATAAATACAAAAACTAACAGCCTGCCTATAATAATAGCACTTGCCGATTCATCTGCCTGGGTTAATGGTTGGCATGTAGCAATAATATTAGCTGTTTTACTTCTGGCAGGAGCGTTAATTTGGTATCTGCACCATAGGAGCGTTAAGGCTAAGGCCGCTGCCGCCCCGGCAGTGCCAGCCGCCCCAGCCAAGACTAACCTAAAGCAGTACGCGCGCAATATCATTTGTATAACGCTGCATATCGCATTCTTAGCTGTATTTATTATTGCCTTTGGGCAGATTTGGGAGCTTCTGAGAGCGGCAGAAGCTAGTGCCATGCATCTTGGCCTGATGTTGAGCTTAAGCACTATAGCAGCCGCCGGTATAATGGCAGGCATTGCGCTGCTAAAGAATGATATTGATAACTGGCGCCAGAAGAGGCCGGTTTCTCTATTTTATAGCGCGGGTAGGTTGGACAAGAAAGAAAAGCTGGTTCTGCGCAGCGCGCATCAGGATTTTTATCATCCCGAGCACAATAATATACTGGGCATCTTTATTAAATCGCCCATATCAACCATAATCTCGCTTATTGTATTTATGGTCTTAGGAATATTATCCACACCTTTCTCTTGGATGGTGGTTCTAAAATTTGCCGCATTAGGGTTATTCCTGCGCTATCTGGCGCTGGTGCTCTGGAACTTCTTCTGGGATTACACCTGGAGGTATTTAAAGTTTGTAGATTTTGTGCGCGACTATAAGGCTGGTAGGTTAAACGGAGAACTGACTATTGAAGGAGTTAAGATAACCGTCGTGGATAGGATCGCGCAAGAGATGGATCGTTACGAGCAGGAGTTGGCTAACGGCCATAGCTATGCGTTTAGATCCGCGGCAACAGGGTTTATGCTGCGCATGCCCATCACTGCAGGTATCCTGCGTTTTGCCATTTCAAGAGGCCTGATGGTGTTGATGAGCAGCGTTGTGGCAAATGTGGTGCTTATGTTGTTAGGCCTGCCGGTAGTTTCTCCGGATATGCTCTGGGGATTTCCGCATACCTTATCTGAGGTTGTGCGTCTGACCACGATCGTCATTGGCCTGAAACTTTTAGGCATTAAGTCGCTACGCAACGAATTGCAGGATATTAAGGCACAGAATGAATTTGAGAAGGCAACCAAGGCAGCCAAAGACAGAAACCTTACTATTGATGTGCGCCGGTTGTTGGATAGGATTGATAATAGAGATCCCAATCTGGACCCGGATGTGGTCAGGTATCTACTCTCTAAGGGTATTATTAACGTCAACGGCAGGTCGGGGTTACTGAAGATTCTCGAGGATCAGGTCGGAGTAAAAGCGGTAAAAATCTCCTTTAAAGATTGGCTTAGATATTCCGTTGCTCCTTATGCAGTGGCGTTACTCTTTACCTTGGCCGGGCCTCTGGAGTTCTTAGGTTATCTGGGCTATGTGTTGGCGCATCCTCAAGACGCATTTACATCTTACTACGCTGGCAGTCCGTATTATGAGAAGGTGAGAAGGGATGTGGCTGCCAACGGCAATCCCTATCGCGCATTAGCCTTACGCGAAGGCGGGCGTTTCTGGACTTCCTTCTGGTATATGTCTATTATCGGCGTGGAAATCAATTCGGTTTTGGCCAGCGGCAGCTTCCTGGCGCATTATCATAGCGGCATAGGGCCTTTTGATTCGGCAGTGAATTTTATGGGCGGGCATCTGGATGCTGCCGGTAAGGCATTAGAAAGCCATTACGGCGCTATTGCCTGGGGCCAGCACGGGTTAATGTTGGTTGAGAATGCTTTAGGCGTGCACATTACTGATGTGGCCTTAGGATTGGTAGGATACAAGGAAAAGGACACCGGCAAAAAAGAACCGCCGTTACCATTGTCAGAGGAAGCTCGGATAAAAAGAGAATTAGGTATTACTCCTGCTCCCGATGCTGCGCAAAAGGATAAACAGGTTAGGGCGTTAGCCGCGAAAGCGGAATTAGCTAAGCTTCAGGAGCAGCTCAATAATTTACGCCAAGCGCAGAGTAAAGACGGGCAGGCATTAAAGAATTTACTCCAGCAAAAGGCGAGGATAGAAGAGCAATTAAAGAAATTAGATTCCGTTGCTCAGCCCGTTGCTCCGTTTATAACTTACACCGTTAAGGAAGGCGATACGTTATGGAGCATTGCCCAGAGCCAGTTAGGAAGCGGTATTAAGTGGGAAGAGATTTATGCAGCCAATCGCACAGTGATTGGAGATAATCCTGATTTAATTATTCCCGGCCAAGAGCTGTCTATCAGGACAAGAACGCCAATGGCCGCGGTTGAGGCTGCTAAGGCCCACGAGAAGCCCGGCAAGGCCAATGAAGAGATTGCCTACTACATTAGGTCGTTAACTTCTGACAGTAGACAAGTCGGACTTCTGGAGGTAGAGTTGTCCAATGCTAGAAGAGAGCTTGAGGCATTACAACGCGTAGCTGTCTCTAAAACCAGTCCCAGGATTGCCGAGCTTGAGAATTTAATCGTAGATTTGAATAAGGCATATGAGGGATACAAGGAATGCGTTGAGGACGGAGAGGCGCAATTAAGGGCGTTATCGGCCAGTGAGGCTGTCCAGAGAGAGCTTCCTGCCAAGGCAGGGAGTGCCGTGGCAGCGGTAATTCCATCGCCAGATCCAGTGCCTGCAAAGGCCACTCCTCCAGCGCAGCGTCAGACGGCCGTATTAGTAGAACAACTAAAGAAACAGCTAACAGTTGTGGAAGCCCAGATCGCAGAAATTACCCAGCTTCAAGATAAAATCGCCCGGGCGATCAAAGAATTAGAGGCCAAGGTGAAGGCATTAAACGAGTTGACGCCTACGACAGGCCTTGCCCCGCCGTCGGCCCATCCTGCTACGGCTACTCGTTCAGGAATCCAAGAAGCTTTGCGTCAAGGATTGGAAGCCAAGAAATGGCAGGATTTAGCCAAGAAATACCTCGCCTTAAACGAAACCCTCGGAAGATTTGCCACTGCCGGAGATTTGGATTTTAGCCGCGGACCCCAGACCATATTTGTGGAGCGCCAAGGAAGAAAATATGCGGTTGTAGCCGTTCCTGCCGATGCCCAGGGCCCAGCATTAATATATAGAAACGGAAAGTTAGTCAATTCCAGCCTATTTAAATACCAGGACCTCAACGAAGCCGCCTACGATTTATCCAAGAATCAGATCACCCCAGAACAATACCAGAGATTAGCCCCTCAATATTTAGCTTATAATGCCGAGCTCCTGGCCAGGATAGAAGATTTTGTGATTGAGCTTAAGAAGAAGGATCCGCAGGCCAGGGTAGTGATTACCGGCGCGGTCCAGAGCTTAAGCTATGCCTATAGGCGCTTACTCAGGGAGCCGGATGCCTCGCATGACAGCGAGCACGCCAGATTTGTTAAAGTAAAGGCCGAAGGGGTAGACGGAGAACTTTATATCAGCTTTTGCAACGCCTTTGATATCAGGTTCTATCAGCAGAATGGCGCAATAGAGAACCAAAAACTTTACCCGTCTTTAAACAGTTTCTTTGGCAAGAACGCGGCATTAGGGATTTATGTAGATCACGCCCATATAGATGGTAGGTATTCTGACCGCCCAATCCGCTGGGGCGGGGTGCCTGCGCAAGACCTCAATAATCCGAATATCTACGGCGCAGAATTATCCAGCCGTGTTCAGGCATTGCTTACGGCGATCGGCAAAGGCATCGCTCATTACGAAACCGGCAGGAGCCGCTTAGGGATAGTGAATCCGCTGAAGAGATTCCTCGCCTATATCAACTTAGCAGAGCATTCCGGGCCATATCAGGCATCGGATGATTTAGCCCGTAAGTACCTTATAGAAGTGCAGAAAATGAAGGAAAGCTCCATTAAGGCAAAAGACATTCAACAGGCCAAGGTCACTGAAAAATTCATTGAGTGGGAGATTATGAGGTCAATAAGCCTCTGGCGCGGGCTCTTTACCGATATAGGCATGAATAACCTTCCCTTTACTTCTGAACAGATAGTGCTCTTGGCCGCCTCCACCGACCATCCCTATACCCCGGTTAAAATGGAGAGGGCGGTAATGTATCACTTGATTTTCTGGGTAGCGGAAAAATACAACATTGCCGACAGAGAAATCATGGATAGCCTGAGCGCGTATAGGTTGTTGACCAAAGTTGCCCAAGAGGCTTTGGGTATGGATGAGAAAAAGGTAGAAGAGCTGGCCTTACGCCACTATTTCTTGCTACCCGGGGCCAAATATGAAATTACCTATATTAATCCGACTACCAAGCAGAGGGAATCTTTTAATATAACCGGAACCAAAGATAATAGCGTGTTAGAGGCGCTGCGTTCCCATTTAGGAGAAAAGGTCCAATTGCCCGATTCAGCGCAAGTCAGGCTCCGGCAGTCCTTAACGGATAGAGCCAAGACATTATGGCGCAGCATGCGTGCCAGGAAGATGCCTGATTTTAACGGCCAGGAGGTCACTGAAGTAGTTAAAAGAAAGAATAGCTATGGCAAATGGGATTATCGGGCCAAGGACTTCCGCATCATTGGCCTTAATTCTGAATTAGGCCAGCGCCTTATCGCGGAGATAGGCGGAGCGCAAAACCTGGTGCCCACTCCTTTAGAGGTCAACCGTTTTGATCCTTACAGGATTCTGCAGCCGTTTAACTGGGGTGCTAATATTGCCGAGCAGATGAAGAGAGACGGACTGCTTGGAGGCAAGCGTTTTAATCCCGCCCTGACAGAATTTGTGGCTCTCAATACCTTACCGTCTGCTTCTGTTATTGGCCTGGCGTTACGTGCTCCTACAAAAGCAGAGCTTCCGGCCAGTGGGACTATTCCTCCTGTGCCTTCAGCTGCCCTGGCGCGCATGGAGAAAGAAAAGCAGGATGTTCGCAAGGAATTAACCGAGCGTGACAATCTCTTTAGCGAAGGCATGGCCAGGATAAAGGCTTTTATCAAGAAAACCCTGGATGCGATAAAAGAGCTTAAAGAGGAAAAGCAGAGACTTGATAAATTAGCCGAAACCCCGCTGACCTTAGAAGAAAAAATCAGGCGTGCGGTGCTCTGGACAGAAACTCCCGGAGATCCTTTAGAGGGTAATACTGCTTATACCTATTCCCAGGCTTTACGTATCATTTTGGCTGAGTTGACGCATAATCCTGAACTCCAGCAGAGGGCCGGCAAGGTGATCGAATTCTATTACCAGAAATGGCAGGAGGCCAAGAAGAAGGGTAAAGAATTCAATGGTTTTGCCGAAGGTTATAACGCCCTGACAGAAAAGGCCGCCAGGAACCGCGCCCATCGTGGCTCAGATGCCTTCTTTGGCTTAGCCATCCTGCACCACATCAATGCCCACCCTGAACTTAAAACCCGGCTTATGCCGATGGCCGCTGACCTGGCAAATTATCTCTTGAGGAACCGCGACACCCGCGACGGGCTAGTCATGTTTGATGACCACAATTACCTGAAGGGCACGGAGAACAATCTGGTTATCTATGATTTCTTAAGGGAACTGAGCAGGGTGCTTCCGGTGTATCAAGAATGCACCGCAGCGCTTTTACAATCCATAATGACTAAATGTGTGGCTGAGCGTAAGGGAGTAAAATATTTTGTGCGCGGCATCAACAAAGATTTAGGACAGGATACGGTACTGGCTCCGGATGTGCAGTCTTGGGCAGTGGCTATTATAGGCAAAGACGCCTTAAGTGCCCGTGGCATTGATACCAAGAAATTACTGGACTTTACCCGAGATCAGTGCCGGGCCATTGACGAATACGCCTTTAACGATAGCACTAAGGTTAAGGTCGAAGGGGTAGATTATATTGAAAGCAGCGAGTGGGAAGGCCTGAATAGAAAAGGTATGGTATCGGTTGAGTGGACCGCGCAGTTAGCCTTGGCTAAGCCTAGGTGAGACCGCGGAATATCAGCGCTTGATGGGCGAGTTAAGCAAGATGCAGAATAACGGTTTATGGCCTTATGCCTCTCAGCCTCGCCTTAAGACCGGGCATGGCTGGAATACGCCGCTGAGCCAGAATAATTTAACCGGCACCCTCTATTGTAATATGGCCTTGGCCCAGCTCAATCCTTTTGAGGTAGGGACAGTCCCCTTGCGGGGACAATCCCTTACCTCTGTCGAGAGGCTGGATGAGGCCTTTAGGGTAAAATTTGATGATACTTTCTATGGGCTAAAGCGTCTGGAATATTCAAGTAATCTGGGCGGAGAGAGCCTTGAGGTTTTGGAACAATTGATCCGCAATGCCTTCCGCGATGAGAATGTCGGCCTGACCAAAGAAAGGAAGAATGCCCTGGACAGGCTGAGTCTTTTTGGGGCAGAGGTTCCCACGGCAACCTCCTGGATAGATGTGACTAAGGGCGGCTATAGCGTTGGCGTGCAAACTGCCGGAGGGAAATGGCAGACGCTTAATGATATTTTAGGCATTGGTTACACTTTGGCCCGCACCGGAGGAGAAGTCGGCACATTAACCGCATATCAGATGTCCAAGATCCTCATCGCCGTAGTGCAGCTGCCGCGCGTGGAAAGGGCGAATAATTACGGCGCCAATATGTCGGTAATGATGCCCAATGGTAAGTTCAGAGGCCTTGACCTGGCATTCGTGCAGCTGGGCGAGCGCAGGACCGAGGCGGCTAATTCGCATGCCCGGGCATATGTGGCAGGTGCGCATATCCCCGGCCTAGGCACAGGCGTTGATGTAGGGTTTAAGGTTTATACTAAAATTCCTATTCCTTTGCCATATATAAACGTCCAGCTGGCTAAGAAAGCCCCGCTCTTACAGACCCTTTACGGAGAGTTTACCGAATACTATGAGCATTATGACGAGAAAACCAATGAATTTGTCAAAACCGATAAAAACCGCCAGACCCTGCAGATCCGCGACGGCCTGGATACCCTGAATAATTACATCCATATGCTTTTTGGCGCGGATACCCAGCTGGAAGAATTTCCGTCAATAGTATTTTTCGGCCGCAGCCAGCGCGAATTTATGCTGTCGGCATTGTTGAATAAGAATCCCAATATGGTCTACTGGATCAAGAAAGAAGGGGAACATCAGATCCTCTTGGTTCAGGATTTAAGTAAGGGAGGAAAAGGCGGGGTATGGCGTCAGGTAGGCAAGGCCAGGATGTTTGTACCGGATAATAAGCCATTCTTAAAGAAGCTGGGGCTTTGGCAGGATAACGACGGATTATATAAGGTCAGCGGCCTGGCAGAGGTAGAACATGCCCACGAGTACAATTATTATACTAAATTGTTAGGCTGCGGAGTTAACCCCCGCACGCACGAGATTGAGCCATTTATCAGGCCGCAGGATATCCCGGCTTTCCCCAGAGTGCATTGGAGAAGACTGCCGGTGTTCAACGGGAATTCCTATGCCGAGAATGATGATGGGACGCCAAAGATGACCGATACCGAGGCTCCAGTGTATTACAATGCCAAAGGCGAGATGATGATCTTCTGCCCCGGAGAACAGGTAGCGCTGATGCAGTATTTTATGAGCGAGGGCAAGACCGGCAGGCAGGCATATGAGGTGATCGATAACGGGCCGATGCAATATCTCATGCTTAAACCTGAGGATGCGCCGAAGGATAGAGTAACTATCCTTGCCGGCACTCCCATAATAATCCGGGGTGAAAAGAAGTCTCTGGAGAAAAATACCTGCGCTACTTTTGAAACCCGTTTTACCGCGGACAGCCAATTTGTCTATAATGGAACAGAATCTCAATATAAGGGAAGGAAATTCGCCTTGATTGAAAAGGCAGAGGTTAATGTCCCCGTGGCTATAGTCTATGGCCGGGTTACCGATTTTATCTATGACCGCAAGGATATCCCCCTGGTAGGTAAATTAAAAGAACCCTTCCGGATCATCCCGCGCGACGCCCAGTCAGAAGAAGATTATGTTGAGGTTAAGGCGGGAGTGGATAGCCCGGCAGTGACCTTTGAAGATTACTACGTAACCAGATTAAAAGATAAAAAAGGCAAGGAACACATCGTCCCGGCAATTGTTGAGTTTGCCCGCGACACCAAATATGAAGAAAATGTCCGTTCTGCCTGGTGCAGAGTGCTTAATCGCGACGGCACCTGGGATTATTATCTGGATAAACTTCCTCCGGGCGGGGTGCATCGCGGGAAAATCCCCGAATATCTTAATCGGCGCATGGCAAGGACAGCCGATGGCAGAGGTTTTGCTATCAGGGATTTTAAGGAAGATAAGGAACTATTTGATGCTTACAATAATAAGCTGCTGAGGTTGCGCGCGGGGGTCATGCTCTTAAGAGACTTGAAGAACGGCCACCTGCGTAACCTTTACACCGGCATAGCCCAGGCCGATGAGGACTTAAAGACATATTTAGAAGCCATAAGAGACCATAAGGTTGTGGGGATGCAGATAGAGAAGTGGATAGACGAGCTTGGCCTGCTCAATGCCACCCCTATCCCTAGTATCGGCATAGTGTATATTGTCATTGAAAGCGATCTGGTTAACAATACCACTAAGATTACCATTACCGCCAGAGACCTTCAGGGCAATCTTTATAATGAGAATGTCCGCCAATTTAACGGTTTAATCTTAGACGGGAAATCCCTGGGCAGCTACTCTATGCCTATCCCCGGGCCAACCTCGCAGGGTTATGTTCCCTTTAGCGTTTTGGGCTGGGGCTTTGAGGTGGTGCAGAGATTGCTTATGGAGCCGGACATTGATTTTATTAATTTTGCCGCCGCGGCTTATCTGAGGGAAGGACCAGGGCCCACCAATTGCCATGGCAATCCGGTTTTGAGGCATCGATACTTACCAATTTAGACCGTTACGGTAATTCCTTAAGGCAGTATGCCGCCGCGCTCTCCGATGCCAATGCCTCCGCGGTTGAGGTGCGCAAGCTTCAGGATGAATTATTGGTATTAAAGAAGGAGATAGAGGAGGCCGGAGACAGGATCACTAAAATTAATCCTTGGGCCCGGGTTTATACCGACACAGAGCTGAACCAGATGCTTAATTCCGAGCTTTCCGAGGGAGGCCTGGAAACTACCTTTGGCGACAGGCGTTCTTCGGCGGGCAACGTCTTAAATGACCTCTGGCATTCCCAGGATGGCAGGTTTGTCTTGGATTTATCCACTTATAAGGTTTCTCCTAACGACGGTTTATTCGGTGAACAGAGCTGGGTGGGTTTACGCTATAACGGAGAGCGCCTGAATAATGCCGTGGCCGTAGGTTATTTAAAGGGCTCGCGCAATATCCTGGTGAACGGCGAATATAAAACAGTATATGATTATCGGGCTGCTCTCATTGAAAACGCCACCATGAATATTTATAAGGGCCAGAAACATAATATCTACGGCAGCTATATCGGCGATTTTGAATTCAGCGTGGATGAGAAAGGTTTTGTCATAGGACAGCAATTACATCTGGTAGATTATCTGCCGGTTGATGAGAAGACCAAGAGGCAGCATTTTATTGAAGCAACCCTGGGTGGCACTTTTGCCGACGCGGGAGATAAGGCTTCGGTGCAGATCAAGGGTGTGTGGCAACCGGTGAGCATACCCGTGGAGCAGAAAATAATCTCTGGCAGGATAGGTTACGGCATGAATAACGCCAAGACCGGTAATTCTTGGAGGATATACGTCGAGCCCGGCCTGATGAACGGAGATGACCTGCCGGAAGGTGCCTATGCGTTAGCGGGCGTGGGCGCAACTCAACAATTAAGCGCACACTGGGCAATAAGCGAAAATGTCGAGGCGGGCAATCTGGGATACGGCGCAAACGGCGGGCCGCGGGTATCTTTCCGCAAGGGTCCGTTTAGCTTTATAGAGGTAAAAGGCGGTTGGTCCAGCGTGGAAACCGGCGCCCCGGCAGGGCATGGCACAGTTGGTCCCAGCGCAGGCCTGACCGTGGGCATCCGTAACAAGGCAGGGCGGCGCGGGGTTAATTTAGGCCTCAGGAAAAGACCTGGTTGGATTTAATCCCATGCAAGGATATATGGATGCCTATCCGGTTGCCACGAGCGCCAGTGACTTAATAGAGGCGCCCAAGGATAAATATCCTGAAGCCCCCACAGAGGCGGATCTGACCCTTAACGGCAGGATCGTGGAGTATTTAGGTAAAGGCTTAGAGGCCAAGAGGGTTCAGCTGACTGATGCCTATGCGGTTGTCCTGGCGTTCGACGGTAACCTACCGGTGAGTGTTACAACCTTAAAGGCGTTCAATGAGTTAGGCGCGACCCGGGTTTGCGATTTATATGATAAGATCAATGAGCACGGAGGGCAATACAACGGAATCAGCTACAAAAAAGTAAAAGATACCTTCCAGTTCTTTTACAATGTGGAGATAAATGTTGATGGAGCATGGCGTCCCGCCTCCATTGAATTAACCAAAATTGAAAAATCATTAGAAGATTGCCGGACCCTGGTGCTTCTGCCGCTCACCAAGGATAATCCTACGCTCGGACTAAAGATAGTGGAGTTGATGCCTAAGGGCCTTGAGGAAGCCATGAAAGAGATTAACGGCGCTGGTGCCTTACATTCTACCCGGCTTGTCCTTTCTATCGACGACCTGAATTATCTTTTGAATAATTCCTTACTGCGCGGCTATCCGATTAAGAATAATGCGGGTCAGTTACGTTTTTATTATAAGGTTTCCCGCGACGCCACCTTGCCTGACGGCAGAAAGATACAGAAAGGTTCAGTATATGAACCGGGTCTTGCAGGTATAAGGCGGCTTAATGAGCGTGGCCGCAAAACTTTCCGTTAAGGCGTTGTCAGATATTCCCGCAGAATTGAGAGATGAGCTTCTTTTTGACTACCGCGGCAGAGTGGCGACTGAATCATTGGCTCAGGCTGTTTATCTGCCGACCATACTATACGATATGAGAAAAGATTTCTTAGAGCAGAAACTCCTATCCCAAGGACAGCGGGTGGTGGGCTGGGCTAAGAAACCGGACGCCTTGACCGGCCTGCCCATGATACTTTTAACTGCCGAGGCCATGAGATCCAAAGAGACCTGGAAGGAGATGGAGAACTCCGAGATCGATGCCCTCTTACGCATTAGTAATGATACCACCGGGCATATGACAGGTATAAGGATAGATTCAGGAGCGGTCGCATTAGCCGCTAACGAAGCAATAGGGCTAGCTTCGCTGCGCTTGAATCTTGATCGCCATGGCAATATCAACGCGGTAGGGGTTAATTTAGGCGAGAATATCGCGCTCTTAGGCCAGGCGGTTTTGGATCAATTAAAAGCCGGTGGCCATACATTAAGCGGAGAAGAGCCCCTTGAGCGTTCTTTCCGCGGCTTTGACGCTAATTTTAACCTCGGCCAGCAGACCGGCTGGGCAGTAAGCATAGGTGAGCATACCTTGCAGATCGGCCAGAGCAAGATAACATTTGACTATATCCTGGAGCTTGATAACTCCGGAAAACTGGTAAGGGAGTTCGGCGTGTCCTTAGGCAAAGAGCAGATTAAGATTAAACCTGACCACAGCTTGGTCATAGTATCTCCGGAATTGCTGGGTGGCAAAAAAGGCGCGGCCTATTTAGTTAAGGAAAAAGACGACAATTTTGTTGCTGACGACAGCATGTTTAAATCCGGTAAAGTTTCTGAATCTGAAGATATAGATTTCAACCGTCAACTTCCGAACACGGCATGGGCAGCTGAGATAAATAGAATTATTGCTGAAGTAAAATCAAAATTACCTGCGGATAAACTCAGGCTGTTTGCGCCGACCGACTTAGTCTGTAAAATAATCAATGATCTGAAACCTAACGGAGAGCTGCGCCGTTATTCCATACAGTTATTTGGGGATAGAGATACGCCATACATAACTATATCTCAACACGGGCTATTTGATTTGGAGATTGAATACGAGGGCCAGGTATATAGTTTGCGCTATGCCTTGAACGGCGCTCCGGGATGGCAACTTACTAAGCCGGTTGGGGTATCTTTGCAGAAGTCGCTCGCAGAAAACCTGGTTCTGGATTTATTCACCCGTAATGCCTTTATTGAATTGAGGGACGAGAAGAATAAATATTTGACCGGATATAAGCATTTAAACAGGGGAGATCTATCAGTTTTTGCTCTCCAGCTGCCTGAATTGTTAGCCGGGATTAAACAGGTGGGGGCTTTATGGCCAGTAGCATGGGAGGAAGTATTCCTTTATCGCGAGGGTAAATATACCGCCAGGCTCTTGCACGTCCTAGAGATTCCTTCGGATGGGATTGCTTATTTGCGCGGTGAAATTGTCGGTGTTTCTAATCTTGAAGAAATAAACTTTGCGGGCGGGGAGATGACGTTTGCCTACCTGAAAGACTCCTATGCATTCTATAAAGGGAAAA
>JAPLLP010000251.1:13815-15440 GCA_026387515.1 Candidatus Omnitrophota bacterium
TGATGCCTTTTGGGATTGCTAATCGTACCATAACTACTAAGATAAATGCCCAATTACAAGAGGAGCTTTACGCGTTTGCTGACTTCACCAAGATTTCTCCAAACGGCGATATTACCTACCGCGTGCAAAAAGGAATCAACGGCTTACGCTTACAAGATAAGCCGCTAGATAATCACAAGAAGATAAACAGTTTATTAGACGCATACCTTAGGCGAGGCGTAAGGTTGTTCAGTTGGATAGAAAAGGTCTGGGAGGAGCATAAGGATAATATGGGCAGGGTACGTTTACAAAAGGATTATGGTCAGATCGATAAGGCAACCGGATTTATGCCGGCAAACGCTATGGCGCAATCTATCGCCTTTATAGATTATGATAATTTTACTGGCGCGTTTCCCGAAGCAAGCTGCGCTTTGATGGGGATAGGTAATTCCGGGTATAGCTATGCCTACAACGGTTCAGATGAACCGGCAGCGTATAGAGACAGTAAATGGCTTAGCCGTAATACCAACCGCCGGTTTGTTGTGGCTGACTATAACGGCGAGAAGACCCCCATAGTGCTTTTTGACACGGAAGATACGCATAGAGATAAAAAGAGCCTTTGCGGGCAGGCAATGCTGCTCAATGGCGAACTATACGCGGAGTTCTCTAAAGGCGAACGAGGCGCGTGGCTAATAAGCAACCCGGGTATAACGTTCTTCAAAGATGGTTTTGCCTCTACCAGCGATAAAATAAAGACCCAGAATAAATTCAGGCCTTGGCAGGTAAGTTTTGATACCGCCCTGGCAGATGCCGGGAATAGGACTCCTTACAGGAGGCACTACATTTTCGCATTGCAGTCTCAGGATGGCTATTATTGGGTTTGGGACAGAGATGTAAAAGACAATACCATGGGTTATGAATTTGAGGATTGGGTAAAGGGAGCGCAGGTGCGTGGAAACGCGCCAGCCGTAACGCTACTGCCTGCTGCCGAGGCAGAGAAGTTTGCCCAGAGAAACGGCGTATTATACTATCAGCGGACTAAAGTTACAGAGGCGCCCCATATGTTCTTTAGGATTTATAAAAAAGGCAGCTACGGCGAAGGCTTAAAAAGGCAGATCAAGGACAATAATACTTTGGCGGTTGTAGGGCGCGGCTTCTCGCAAGAGAGCTTATTGGGCATGGCCTGGTCGACATTAACCGTAGCGGTTACAACGGTGGTTTACCTCATTGTCTTGTTCTTAAGCTTTACCGTTGCCGTATCAATTACTAAATGGTGGCTGCGTTTGACTACTCGCAGAAAGCCGCGCTTAAACAGCTGGGCGTCTGCGCCAGGCGGCACAAAATCCCATCCCGCAGGTAAGTGCGAGCCTTCTGAGCCGCGCTTCTTTATCGAGATGCGCCTTGCCGGATTTAACTACTTTGAGCCGTTTACTCAATATCTGATGAAGAAACTAACGGAGGCAAACTATTCTGATGGCGATACAATAACCGATAAAGCCAATGCCCTTAAATACGTAATCCTGATGCGGGATTTGTGGTTGGGTATTCTGGTGAGCGAAAAAGACCGTCGCAAAGATATGTTTGATGAATTAAAGCCGGTTGTCCACGGCAGGTATATTTTCTCTCCTTATGAGATGCAGATGCTC
>JAPLLP010000251.1:15513-18648 GCA_026387515.1 Candidatus Omnitrophota bacterium
GGAAGATGACGTTGATCCTCTGGTAAAATTTGGCTTGAAGGGGTTATTTGATGAGGCCCTTAAAAGAGAATTGCAAAGCGCCAGCGAATTTTTAAAAGATGAATGCAAAAAAATAGCAGAAGGAATCTCAGAAGAAAAGGTGAAATCCAGCTTTGATGATCTAGTTAAAAAGGCCCTAAAGAAAGAAGTTAAAGAAGCCGCGGGAATCTTGAAGAAAAAATGCAAAGACATAACTGGCTTAGATTCTACAGTGCAATCCAGATTGGATGGCATAATTGCTGAGGCTTTAGCAAGGGGGGCAAAAGGATTAAGCGCTCCTGAATTTTTAAAAGCAGAGTGTTTAGAGATAGCCTATGAAAAAACTATGAAGGAGTTCCGTCCCTATCTTATGACGAAAAGGGTAGGGCTGCCCATTTTAGGCTACCCGATTATCTCTCGTTTATGGGGCAGGCTGATCTTCTGGATTTACTGGCTGCCTAAGATGGTGCAGGTAGTCCTAAAAACAAAATACGAGAATGCGGACAGAGAAAGCCCGGAGATGAAAGAGGCAAGTTTAATTGCCAATCGTTTCTGGAAGACTACGTTATGCGAGTGGATGCTCTTTAACTTATTTATCATCGCTTTAGTTTATTTATTCCAGCCCGCAGGTATCCCCTGGTTCGGATGGGTAGGTTCTTTTGTGCCCCTGGCCTTTAATCTGGTGCTTACCTTTATTGCCTTTGGTTATAAGAATTACGCCGGTATGGCCAGGCTTATTTCTGACCAGGAGGGGCTTGATGCCACAGTTTCCTTATTATCCAGCCGTTGGACTGTAACAACAGCCAAGATAAGAGAGCTGCTTCAGCAGGATGGCGGCTTCCGGATAATCTTTAGGCACGTGATTGAGGATATGAGAAATGGCAAGATGCCGGTTATCAGTAAAGCGGAATATGATATGTTAGTTAAGGCCCTGGATAATCCGCAGGAATGGAAGCCTGGGGCATTAGGATCTTATTTTGCCTTGGAGAGGTTGATTTCTCTAGTGGAAAGGCATCTTACGCCTCATCCCCAGATTGAATCTATGGAAGATATTCAGACCGTAATTCTCCAGGTTTCCGGACAACCCGATCCCACAACCGTGCCGGAAATAGAAGAGATTGATGAAGACGGGGTGTTTAAGCGTATTATGACCCGGCCGCTTTTTGCGCAATCAAGAATCTGGGAAATCTTTGTGGAATATCTTATTGACACAGAAGTGATCGCTGAATCTGCGCGCGAGATGGTTGCTGGTAACGCCAAAAAGAATCTTACCGTTATAAAGGCGCTTGAGGAGATGCAGAAGCATCTTATAAATAAGGACGATGCCGCTAAGGCGGATCTGGAATTAAGGTTAAGGCAATGGGTAATGTGGAATATGGAAGGATATAGAAAGACATTCCTCTCCCTGCATGAATCCGCGGTCTGGTCAGTGAAGATGAAGCTATATCAGCTAGCCGCCAGAAGCATCGGAAACAAGAAAGACGATGAAACCGCCGAGGAATACGAATTAAGGGTGGCTGAGAAAGCAGTAGAGCTTATCACGCCTCCCAAGAAGTCACATCCTGCTGGAGTAGACTCTCCTGCGGCAGATGAGCTTAAAGCTCTTGATAAGCAGATTGAGCTTTGGGCAGCCCAGCGGGTTTATCTGCTTGCCAAAACAGGGAGGTGGAAAGATGAATTTAAAAAAGGCTTTAAAGAGATAGGTAAAGGGTATCAGGAAAGATATGGAGATGAGAATTATTGTTATTTAGGGGAAGCAGGTGATGCTGTAACAACAATTGATAGCTGGGCCGGAAAGGGGATATGCCCGCATTTTATGGCTAGTGTTACTAAGGGCGGTGAGATTTCCGGTGCCAAAGCCGGTGCCTGGCCGCTACTCTTGCCTTATATTGAATATATCCGGGCATATGAAGGTATCCAGGGATATCTCGCTTCTAGGATTGTGGCAGTGGACAACCGCCACCGTCAGGACGTGGAAGACTTCCTTTACCTGCCGGAGAACCTGAAGAAATTTGAAGTTAACCCTAATCTTGCCGCAATCGGTATGACCTATAAGGCCTACGGAGAGGAACATTCTGACCAGGCTGTAGCTACCTCTATCGGAGAAAGCACCTTTAACCGCACGGTGCAGATGGTCATGGGTGATTCCCTTGCCGAAGGCGGATACGGGAAGATGATTCTTGATATTGACAAGATGAAACTTGCCTGCGGAATACAGCCGCTTTTTAAATGCGAGGATACCGCCACCGGCATGCGCATTGCCGCGGAAGGTTTTGATTTTATCCATACTACAGACATTATCTTAAAGCAGTCTATTGGCAAGTCCCAATTAGAATCTATGGGGAGTTTCCACACCAGGTTCCCGGCTTCCGTTCTGGATTTATCGATGAGTTATGAGTTCTGGGATTTACTGCGTTCAAAGAATACCCCCCGGCATGTTAAGCTCTTCCTGCTTTTTAACTTTATTTTCTATTATAAGAAGCCGGTAATCAGGTGGGCTATCTGGGCGAATATTATTTTGGCTACGGTGCTGCCTTTTGATATCTACGCCGAGTTCTTTGCCGCGGTCTTGTTTATCAGCTTATCGGTAATGTTATCCCAGATCATCAATTTCCAGAGTACAGAATACCTGCGCACCAAGGTCAACTACCTTGCAGGGGCATTTAGTTTCGTAAGGCACTTCCCTAAATTGTTTCAATTCTTTACTCCGGCTATCCCCGTCTATGCCGAGGAGTTTACCGAGCGCGGCTGCGAAGGGCTTTCTCCGGGAGGCGCAGGCGTAAGCGAGGCAACGAACGAAATCCGGCGCTATACTTTCGACCAGGTTTACAATTTATTTGCCCCGGCAATGCGGGATGGGGCAGTGTTGACGTTATTAATTGTTCTATTTATGCCTTTTTATCCGGTAAGCGTGGCCATCAAGATAATTTTATTGGCGATGGTCTTAGGTTTCTGGAATTTTCCCTTCTGGCAGAACAAGAAGAATAGTTTTAAAGATAAGATTTCGGATTATTTAATATATCCGGCGATTGCTTTCTGCAGAGGGCTGTACGAGGTATTAACCGTATCTATCCCCACAGCTGTGTTAAGGACGGCGCTGCGGCTGAGAGGATACAA
>JAPLLP010000251.1:18679-25426 GCA_026387515.1 Candidatus Omnitrophota bacterium
GGGGAATATTTTGCCCGTAAATATTATAAGAAAATATCCAAAGCCATTCAATCCGGAGATAAAGATGAATTAGATGCGCTCGCAGCTAAAATAAGCAGCAAAGTTGAAGGTTTCACAATTTTGAAGGCCGCATACCTTACAGTTAAATTTGCCGCCTTTACAGGTTTCTTATTCGGGGTAATCTCTTTAGGGCTTTTTGTGCAGTCCGCCAGTTTCATTATTACAGCAATCCCAATGCTCGGCATCATAGCATTTGCGGTATATGATTTTAAGAAATACCGCAATGATGTAAGAAGCGACTTAAAAGGAGGTTTTATCTGGAATTCTTTATCACCTGGCACCTATAACGAGAAAGTTTTTGAAGCGGCGAAAGACAAATTTAAAGAAAAATATGATGATAGGAAATACGCAGAGGAAAAAGCTACTGAGGCAGAAAGAGAAGAATTCGCACAATGGGTAACCGAATTGGTAAATAGCAAAGAGGTCCTTTTAGAGCGTGTAAAACAATGGGTATTCCAGATTGTGGAAGCGCAGGAAGATGAGCGAAGGTGGGAGGGGGTTGTTGCGAAATCAAAGTTTTCTGAAGTCAGTTCAAATGGAGAGGCGATCTTAAGTGAGTTAATCAAAAATGGTATTTTGGAGGAGGTTTCTTCAGCAGAGGTACGTTTAAAGCCGAATACCGACCTAAAAGAAGACGCTATCCGGGGAATTGCAAAAGGTGATTTTGATAAAATTTGGGCTATTTTGCAACAGGCCCATCAGGAGTTAGGCAAAAGTCGGGTTCTCTTCAGAGAAAAGACCTCGCTATTTAAGATTGTCTGGGTCTGGGGATACCTTGGCGCAAGGTTACTAGCATTTACCCTTATTCACATAATCCCCTTTAGCTTACAAGCAATCGTCTTTATTTTAATATTGCCTTTTATTATAGCCGCTCACACTATCTTGTTAGTTATAGGGTTGGCTAGTAAATTATTTTCATTGCTGCGATTAAAATCAGGCACTAAGTCGCATCCGGCAGGAAGGGGTTTAGGACAAAATGAAAGGGATTTAGAGCCAATAAGAATAGTGTCTAACTATCTGAAGACTCCCGAGATAATAAGAATAAGAGAAAAAAGGGACAGCTTAGCAACATTTACGAAAAGCCTTATATTTATCTCGCTAGTTATTTTAGGAACATTGCTTGCTTATAACATAGGTTGGAATCGCTTAGTAGATGATTATGGTTTTCTCTTGTTTATTCTTATAGTTGGGATGGTTATTATTTTAGCTATAGCCGTTGAACTAGCCAGAGGTGCTAACAACCTGATAGATAAGAATATTTGCGATAAGATTATTTGCAAAAGAGTGTTAAGCCACGAAGCCCAGAATATTATCAAAGGTGCAGAAGATGGGTCAATACCAGTATGCATTGCGGCAAGGGCGCTGGAAGTGATTGGCGACACAGAAAGAGCAATCTCCCTCTTGTTGAATAAGGTCGCTCATTTAGATGAAAAAGAGCCAGATTTCTATTTACTATACCCTGAAATATTTAGGGTATTAAGTGAACTTGGTATGAATGAAGCGCAGATAGCTGAACATTTTGCCGATAAACTATCCGAGCTAAATCCGCCAAAAATTCGTTACGCCCTAGCAATGGCGTTGGGGAAGCGTGGTGATAAACGGGCGATAGAGCCGTTAATTGAGTTTTTAAAGAATGGCGATAGTTCTGATGAAACAATAGAAGTCTTAGTTGGTTTGGGGGATAACAGAGTAACTGAGGCATTTATTGAGTTATTGGACCATGAAGATGGACCTGTTCGTTGGGGCGCCGCAGGTGCTTTAGCTAAAATGGGGGTTTTGAGCCCAGGCCTAAAAGTAAGAGTATCTCTCAATGAGTTAGTATCTACTAAACCATTTAACCGCCAAAGAGCAATAAACGAATTGATAGGAGTAGATTGCCCGATAGGAAAAGCAATAAAGGTTTTACTAACCAAGCTTGAAGCAAAGAATATGCCTACAGAAGTAGCTGTTAGGGATGCGATACCAGCAGTAGCTAAAGCAACTGGGGATAAGCAGGATTGGTTTATAGCAGCGTTAGATTTAGGCCAAGAATTAATAGATAGTGACGTCCTGCCTTGTTCGACATTAGAGTATGGCGTGCCACTGGCTGTAGAATCAGCGCGCGATAATACCGAGTGGTTTAGGCAAAACTTAATTGTCCTAAGGAAACTTGCGCTTGATTTGGCTGGGAAGGGGATTGACCCTTTTGAAACGTTAAAATACGGAGAGGAGGCTATAAGAAAATTTGCTCTTGACCCGCAGGGTTTTGCCGAGGCCTTGGAGGCAGCAAAATTGATACCTTTGTGGTTTAAGACAGCCAGAGATAAGGAGTTAAAGGATAATAAATTAATAGAAGCAATTCCAAGCATAGTAAATTACGCGAGCAGTATCGAGGAATTGGAGCGCATTCTTGTTTTAGAAATGAACTCAATAGGTAAAAAAGTGATTAGTGACGTGTACTATGATTGTCCCAGTCCAGAGTCTTCTTGCAAGGGATTTAAAGGGGATTGCAGTGGAGAGTGTAAAAGGGTGTGCTGTGGTTATGAGATAGAAGTTATAGGTAAACGTAGCTGCGCTTTGCCATACCGAGATTATGGCGAAGAGAGACCTAATACCAAATCCCACCCGGCCGACAAGTATGCGGCTTTATTTAGGAAGCTGACCTCCGGCTCTGTTGGGGCGGGACAAACTCCTTCGGTAAGCTTACCGCAACCACAGCCCCAGAGCATTCCGCAGCCCGCTCCTCTGCCGCAGTCTACTGCTGTGGCGCCTCAGCCAATCGTTCCGGTAAGCAGGGCAAAAGACAGAGAAGGCTACCTGCTTGCCTATGAAGGCGTGACTTTCTCCAACGGCAGTTTTACGGTTGGGCCGCAACCCGGTATTATGGCCGCCAGATTAGCCGAGGCATTGAATGCGGCGCTTGCACTTTGCCGAGATACCACTCCTTTACGCGGCCCGCCGATCGCGGTGCATCTCAAAGAACGCCATACCGCCAATGTCACCAAATTTATAGATGTGTTTGGAAGGGTACATTTGATTATTAATGAACGATTCTTCCAGTATTTTGTTGACCCCGCCATTATTTCGGCTTATCCCCCGGAAATAGCAAAGGAGTTTAGTGAAGTCAGCCCTTGGCTTATCGCGGAAAGAATCGGCCATGAATTAAAGCACTCCAACAGTATCGGCTCTCCCAGAAAAGAGCGTTTGGAGGAGATAGAGGTTTTGAGGGATTTTGAAATTCCTTTCCGCAAGAGATTATTAGTCAATCCCGCGCTCCAGGAGAAGATCAGGAGATTCTTTAAGACAGTAAGGCCGGTATTCAGATCCGGGCATTTCTACGGTACCCCGCAGGATTTCCCGACAGCGCCTTGGAAATCCGGGTATCCTACCAAAGGATTCTTAGGTTATGCCGCTACTCTGGAGGGAGAGGCTCTTCAGAGAGCAGTGGAATGGTATATTGATACTTATTATGACTTTGGCCCGGAGGCCAAATCCCATCCCGCAGGCCTCGAGCAGTTCGGTTCACTGCCCCCTTACCGCAAGACTATCCATATCGTCGGCCCTGCCCGCAGCGGTAAATCCACTATTGCCGACTACATTGCCCAGCGTCTGCAACAGGAAGAGGATGTATCGGTAGTAGTCTTTAATACTGGAGACCGGTTCCGCCCCTTCACCTATAAGCTGCTCCGGGACTCTATATGGCTGAAGGATCTTGCCGGAAATGCCCCTATCCAGCTTGAGGAAAAAGAAGGCCGCATCTATATCACCCCTGTCCAGGGGATCCCGGTAGATATCACCGAGAGGCTCAAGGATGCATTAATAACTATTGTGAGTGCTTGTAGCATTGACTATCGGATCTCCTTCAGATACAGTAGGATCAAGATAGTCATGGACGGGGAAGATATTACCGAGCACCTCCAGGATGAGATGGTAAACTATAATATAGACATCATCGCCAAATTAGAGCCGGCCAGGTCCCTGATGAAACAAAAGACAGAGAAGCTCGCCAAGGCCGTAGCAAATATACCTCTGGTGATTAATACCGGCAGGGGCTTTATTTCCCACGCCGTCTGCAGGCTCTTTGTTACTGCCACCGAAGAAAAGAGGGCCCGCCGCGACTGTCTCTACCTGGGCAAAGACCCCACTAATCCGGCAGTCTTTAACCAGGCCCTGGCTCTCCTAAAGAGGCGGGATTCCAAGGATAGAATCGCCAATCTGCTGAACAATTATTCTTCAATCTACCATCTCTTAGACACTACTGATCTGACTCTCCAACAGCAGAACGAAGAGGCCTACAGCTATGTAAGGAAGGTCCTGGATGAATACCGCCAGAAAAGAGGCTATAAAGAGGAGATCATGCAGCTCCTTGCCGTAGACCGGTCTAATGGCCCGGGCAGGATCTCCTTTATGCTCTTAAAAGGCGGCGAGAATGGCGGCCTGCATCCTACGGTAAGCGATGAAATCTTTGCTTCCTTGGGGGGAGAAGGATTCCGCTGCTACGCCTGCCAGCCCTCCCTTGAGGAATGGCAGCATATCGTCAGGAGATGGGAGACTTCCCTGTTCAGGATGATCGAGGGCCCCAGAGGGACCTCCGGCCTTTACGGAGTCAAGCCGCCAGCTATTAATGGCGGGCAATTCTCAGACTTCCAAACCAAGGTTAAAGATATTAAAGAGGCTATTGAGAAGAACGACCCCTGGAAGTTCCAGAGGACACTGATTAAACTGCGCACTGTTTATCCCTATATCTCCGAGGTAGAAAATCTGCAGCTGCTCTGGCTGTACATGTCCGAGTACAAATGTCAGCTTGTTGTCGTGGTAAGAGACTGCTCCCGCGCTGATTTCTTAACCCGCAGGCAATTTACCCTGGCAGATGTCGCTACCCTGCTCAAGCATGTCAGGCCTGACCTGTATGAGGCCTTTATAGGAGGAAGCCTTAATAGCGGTAGCTTAATGCAGTATATCTATGAGCAACTGGATGAACAGGATTTCTTTAAGGCTTTTATCGTTGGCCCCACCAATCCCCTGCGTGCTCCCCAAGGCACCCTGCGTAATATTATTGCCAGGCACTTTGCCTACGGTTCGTTGCGGCACCTCTTGGCCCAGGGAAGGGCAAGGAATATACCCGATGGAGATACAGCCAAGACCTTTAACGCCATACACTGTCCTGTCAGCGGGGAGGTAGCCAGAGAGATCGGGGTATTAACCCGTCAGGATGCCAGTGATGTACTGGGTTATCTAAAGGCATTATGGGTTTTTCCTGCCACCCCCGGTTCCAAATCCCATCCGGCAGGGAGGGAGGAAGGTTTCGGCTCACTTCTTCCTCGCCGCAACATTATTCAAATCGTCAGTTCTGGCACAGCCGACAACATTGCTATTGCCCAGTATGTAGCCAAACGTTTAAGCAAAGAGAGAAGCATCCCTGCAACCATTGTTACTCAGAAAGGCTTTATCCCTCAGGCGATATGCAGGATTTTGGTTGCTACTGCAGAGGAAATAGGCGTTGCACAGGAAGTTTCCTTGTATCCCGGCGCCTATGAAGTATTGAATATAGCCAACATGGCGCAGGATGAGCAAAGCGAGAGGGTATATACCTATATAAGTACCCAGCTCGATACTTATATAGCGCAGAGGGCGGCTCAGGAGGCCATATTTGAAATAATACTAGGAGATAGGGCACAGGTTAAGGAAGGTACAGTATCCTGTTTTCTTCTTAAGGGTGGAGAGCATGGTTCGGTAGCGTCGGCGGTCAAAGATGATATCCTTAGGGCATTGCCTGCGGATGAGTTCCGCTTAATTGAAGGAGATATTGCTTTGGCAGGGCTAGAGAGTGTTCTATCCAGATGGGAAAAACCTCTCTCAAAACAGGTGGGCAGGCCTGCTGCTGCGGAAAAGGAAGCAAGCGGCCTTTTTGATGAGCAGGGTATTGACTATAGTTTAGTCCAAGAGATGAAAAAGAAAGGCCTTGGCGCAAATGACCCCTGGCTATTTGCAAGATACCTTTTAGAATTACAAAAATCTTATCCTGAAGCCAAAAAGATAAAGAATCTGGTTAAGCTATGGGGATATATGAACGAAAGATCGCAATACATTTTTGTAATCAGGCTGGTATCCCGCAGGGCAATCATTAATAGGCTCCAGCTTAGCCCGCAAGACCTCGCAGACCTCATAGAAGATGTTCAGCCGGAATGGTTCCAGGCTTTCAGTGAAGGCACCCTTTCGGGTGAAGGCCTTGTAACGCGCATAGTAGAGGAATTAGATGAGCAGGATTTCCTGAAATTTGTGGTGGTTGGCCCCACCAATCCTTTAAAGGCTAAACCCGGTACCTTGCGCGGCGTTATCGCCAAACATCTAACAGAAGGGGCATTAAGCCATATTCTAACGCAGGCCGAGGCTATGGGTATCAAGAAATCAAAAGCCGCCATTATGTTTAACGGCGTGCATTGTCCGGCTACCGATGAGCTGGCCATAGAGATATCGCTCTTGTCAGCTCCGGATGGAGAAAAAATTATTAAGGAATTGCGGCCTGGATTATCTTCTTCAACCCCCGGCACCAAATCCCACCCCGCAGGGAGGGAAGAGTTATCCCAGAGCTATCCTTCTTTAGCCAATAACCCCTTAGCCCAGGCCAATTACTCTGTCTTAACTGAGGTCTTAGGAGATAAGTTTGATGCAGCGGTGCAAGAGGCAGCCAGGGCCTTAAGCATTACT
>JAPLLP010000108.1 GCA_026387515.1 Candidatus Omnitrophota bacterium
GACAATGCCGTAAATGCTGTTGAATCTATTGGCTACCAGCCCTTCCCGCAGCGACTTGATTATCGGGATGCCTGCGCCTACTGAGGCCTCAAAATAGATATTCTTCCCGCGGTCGTTGGCCAGGGCAAAAAGCTCTTTCCCGCATTCGGCCAAAAGCGCTTTATTTGCGGTTACGATATTTTTACCCTTATTAAGAGCTTGGGTTATGAATTCTTTCGCCGGATGAATGCCTCCGATTAGCTCGACGACTATATCGATCTTCGGGTCATCGATTATCTGATGCGCGTCTTTGGTAATCAGGTCTTTATCTACTGCCACGTTTCTTTTAGAAACGGTATCTTTATCGCAGATTTTTTTTATTTCTATGTGCAGCCCGATCTTCGAAGACAATAGCGCGCCGCGTTCCCGGATGATCTTAACTACCCCCGCCCCTACATTTCCAAAACCGATAAGACCAACATTAATTTTTTCCATAATCGGCTAATCGCTCCTTTTCAGGTAATAATTTACAGTCTGACTTATCGCCTTCTTGTGTCTTTCGTCGATTGCCAGGAATGAAAGCCTTGTGTCGTAGATCAAATTTTTGGTTATCTCCTGAGAATCTATTACTTTTGCGATGAGCATGATCGGATTAGGATCAAAGGGAAGACGGATCTCCAGGGCAAGATTAGTCCCGCTTACAAAATGCCGGTTTGTGGTCAAAAGCATCCCTCCCAGGCTTAAGTTTTTGGTTTGGGTGATATCAATAGATTCATCTTCTTCTAACACCCGGTATGAAACAATAAATCTGCCATTCACGCGAGGATCAGTTCTTCTCTCCGGGCCCGCATAACCCATTATTCACCTCCGGATTGTTCTAGGAACCAGTATATATATTCTTCAATAAGTCCTTTTTCTTTCAGTGGTATCTCCAGGACATACTGTCCGGCCACAGGTTCGTCGTTCGCTGTTTTTAATTGTTCTATGCCAGAGATTTTACCTTTTATCTCTTGCCATTCAAAGGGGCGGGAAGGAAATTTGATGCGAAAAATTAAAACCTCGTTCTGCGCGAATTCTTCGTTTGTGGTTATCCGCATGCCGCCCTCGCTAATATTCTTCACCGAAGTCATATTCCAAGCCTGTCTATCCTGGTTTGCCTCGTTATAGCGGGCATATAGGACTGCGAGGGTCTTTTTTATTCTCGGGGATTTCCTTCTTTCTTTATCCATAGGGACCTTTCGTAATTTATCGGGGGAGAGAGACTTGAACTCTCGGCCTCTTGAACCCCATTCAAGCGCGCTAGCCAAACTGCGCCATCCCCCGTATTCAAATCGTTATTCTTCTTTTCTTTGCCGCGACATAAGGTCAACAACCGCCTTACGCGGGGACTTGTTTTTATAAAGAACTAAGTATATCTCTCTGGTTATGGGCATATCTATTTTGTATTTCAGGCCTAGCTCGTAACCAGATTTTGCCGTCGGCACGCCCTCGGCCACCATCTGCATCTTTGAATTTATTTCTTTCAAGGTTTTTCCTTTGGCAAACTCTTCTCCTACACATCTGTTCCTGCTGTAAGGGCTGATGCAGGTGGTGACCAGGTCGCCCAACCCGCTTAATCCGCTAAAAGTTTCTCGCTTTGCTCCCATGGCTAGGCCCAGGCGCGAAATCTCTCTGAGTCCGCGGGACAAAAGCGCGGCCTTTGTATTAGTGCCGAATCCTAGGCCGTCAGATATTCCGCAAGAAATGGCAATTACATTTTTCAGGCTGCCCCCTAATTCCACGCCTATGACATCGTCATTAGTGTAAATACGAAATACCTTAGTTGTAAATACATTTTGCAGGTATTCTCTTAAGTTTCTATGCCTAGAGGCAATAACGGCAGCAGTGGGAAGGCCTTTTGCCAGCTCGTGGGCTATAGTCGGCCCGGAGAGCACGGTCAATTTTAAGTTACCAAGCTCCTCCCGTATTATTTCTGACATGCATTTTAAAGAAGCTATTTCAATACCTTTAGTTACGCTAACATATATAGCCTTAAGCGGTAAATTATTAAGTACTTTTATTTTTCTGAGCACCCCGCGCATATATTGTGACGGTATGGCAAAAATTATAATATCTTTGCTATCCAACGCCTTTTTTAAGTCAGAGGTTATCACGATTCCTGAAGGTATCTTTATACCGGGAAGGAACTTTTTATTAATGTGGCTTTTGCTTGTTTGACGGACATAGTCATCGAAGGCGCCCCATAAGGTAACCGGCAGGCCTTTTTTATGCAGTAAAATAGCCAAAGTAGTTCCCCATCCCCCATCGCCTAAAACCGCGATGTTAGGCTTCTTCGTCATTCGGACTTTCATCTAGCGTATCTTTAATTGGGACATTATTTTCTTCATTTTCTTCTATTTCCGGCGGCGGAACCTTCTCTTTATGATGCCTGTCTCCGATCTCCATCTCTTCAAGCGGTTCAGACTCAAGTTCTTCTTCTGCCTCTGCTGCTACGGGAAGGGTTTTTTTTCTGCGCCGCAAGAATTTTATCGGA
>JAPLLP010000350.1 GCA_026387515.1 Candidatus Omnitrophota bacterium
CAGGGCTATGGAGATTTTTTTGGCCATAACCTGGGGCACGGGGTGGGGTTAGAGGTGCATGAGGCCCCGCGTCTTTCCCGTAAAGAAGGTGCGGCTTTAAAGAAAGGCATGGTTTTTACCATAGAACCGGGGATTTACCTGCCGCATAGATTTGGAGTGCGGATCGAAGATATGGTGTTTTTAACCGAGAAAGGGGTGGAAATAGCAAGTGGCTCTCTCAATAAATGAAATTAAAGGTGGTTTGACTATATTGATAGATGATCAGGTTTGGATCGTGCTTGATGCCCAGCATATCAAGCCCGGCAAAGGCGCTGCCTTTACGCGGGCAAAAATGAGGAATCTGAAGACCTCTAACGTCCAGGAAAGGACCTTTCGCGGAGACGAAAAGATAGAAGAGGCCTATGTGGAGGAGCGTAAGCTTCAGTATCAGTATTCTTCCGGGGATACGTATCATTTTATGGACCAGGAGACATATGAAGACCTGGTCATATCACGGGAAAATTTAGGGGATGGGGTCAAGTTTTTGAAGGACAACTTGGAGGTGGCTGCCAATTTTTACAAAGATGATATCCTGAGCGTGAACTTGCCGAATTTCGTGGAATTCGAGATAATACAGACTGAACCCGGGATAAGGGGAGATACGGCCAAGAGCGGGACCAAGCCAGCTGAAATAGAAACTAAGGCTATTATACAGGTGCCGCTTTTTATCAACGTCGGAGACCGCATCAAAGTTGATACCCGCACCGGCGGATACGTGGAAAGGGTTTAAGGGAGGCAGATGATGAATCTCAAAGAGATCAAGGAAATGATCGCCTTGATGAATGAGAATGACCTGATGGAATTAGAGGTTGAGAAAGACGGCATGCGTATCAAATTAAAGAAATCAGCCGGGGAATTTCCTGGGGGGCATCAACCTGTGGTGATCGAGCGCCAGGCACAAGGAGTACCTCAAGGGACGCAGGCTTCATCTGAAAACACTGCGCAGCCGGAGCCAACCACTAGCGTTGAGATAAAAGCCCCAATGGTAGGGACTTTTTACCGCGCGCCTTCTCCGGAAACCCCGCCTTATGTAGAAGTGGGTCAGACGGTTGAGCCGGGGCAGGTTATCTGTATCATCGAGGCCATGAAGCTTATGAACGAGATAAAATCGGAGATCAAGGGTAAAATAGTTGAAATCACCGTCGATAATGCCGAGCCGGTAGAGTTTGGCCAGACGATGTTTATCATAGAACCTCTCTAAGATGTTTTCAAAAATCCTTATCGCGAATCGCGGCGAGATCGCCCTGCGTATTATTCGTGCCTGCCGGGAATTAGGCATCCGTACCGTTGCCGTATATTCCGAAGTGGACCGTAGTTCCCTGCACGTGCGTTTTGCCGATGAAGCCATCTGCATCGGCCAGGCCAAGAGCGCCAATAGTTATCTGAATATCCCCGCTATTATCAGTGCCGCTGAAATCACCGATGTGGACGCCATACATCCCGGATACGGATTTTTAGCGGAGAATTTTCACTTCGCCGAAATATGCGAATCCTGTCAGATCACCTTTATTGGGCCCAGCTCACAGAATATAAGGCTTATGGGAGACAAAATGGCTGCCCGCGTCAATATGCAGAAGGCCGGCCTGCCCATAGTCCCCGGGAGCATCGGGGCGATAAAAAATAAAGAG
>JAPLLP010000266.1 GCA_026387515.1 Candidatus Omnitrophota bacterium
ATTTACGATTTACGAGGGACGATTTACGAAGGACGATTTACGAAGGACGATTTACGATTCAGGATGCCGGATGCGGGATGCAGCTGTTGGAAAAATGGCTGAAAGGCATCCCGCGAGAAATTATAAACCTTGCCATAATCTGCCAGCATATTCCTAGTCTTACTCTCTAATTCAGCGCTCCAGAATTTCTGCCAACGTAAAAGGTTAGCCTTACGCGATTTAATCCCCGGCCAGACCGAGGCAAAGCTGCTAAAATTATCCTCACCTACATTTTTGATTGCTGCCTCATAAAAATCTGTATTATTTTGATAGGCGGCTTCAAGAGTCTTGCCGGATACCACTAAGACTGCCGGCATGACCTTGCCTCCCCAGGCATTATGAAATCTCTCTTCCGCGGATACGACTTCCTTCCCCACACCGTCAAACTGGGTAATATCATTATTAAACCTTAACCTGGTGCCCGAAATAAGCATCATGGCCAAGATCGCTACCCAGCAAAAAATACTTAGTGGATCCCGCAGCTTAAAATTAAACGGCAGAGGAGATTTGAGCGCCGTAGAAGTTGGCGCGGGTTTTTTCTCTTGGCTTAAAAAATGGGGCAAAATAAAAAGGGAAAACAGCAAACAGAGAATGATGCTCAGGTTCGAGAAAAAGGCAAGCTGATGGTAACCTTTTACGCTGGAAAAGAAAAATACCGCGAAAACACTTACCGTGGTCAAGGCACTGAATATGACCGGCCTGATCACCCGCCTGATGGTCTCTTGGCTACCGCCTGCCTTGCGTACTGCCATATATACATAAATCCCGTAATCAATAGCGATGCCGGAGATAACCGTCCCCATGCCGATAACAGAATATGATAAATTCTTAAAAACAAAATAGGTGATATTTATGGAGACAGCCACCGCCGCTAATGGGGCCAGAAAGATCATCACCGCTCTTAGATCGCGGAAGAAAAATAAGAACAACAGCAGGAAGGCAAGCGAAGCGATGATCGAGGTAAGACCAATATCCTTTATTATGACATCCTCGTTAGAGAGCGTATGTACGTGCCCAGCGATGATATCAGCCGAAACAAATTCCGGCAAGCCAGCCTTTAATCTGCCCCAAAGATAGGTAAGTAATTTTCGCGCCCCGAATCCGTCAGTCAAAGCCACAGGTGTCTTGACAATAACCATGGCATGCCGGCCGTCTCTACTGATAAAATGGCCATTATTGATCGCCACATCATAACCTAACGACACAGAGAGTTTCTCGATATTGCGTAAGACCCCGGAAAATAACCCCAGCGGATCAGTGCGCAGAAACGGCATGAGAATAGAGCTTCCCGGGCTTAAGGACTGCCGATAAATAAACTTAAGCCTCTCTTTAACGCCTTCAGGGGTAATTTGGCTTTCTATTTTAGATAGGGATTCAGCCCCTAAGAGCTGCGGGGCAACTTCTAGGAAAGAAATCATCTCGGAGGCCAGATTGCCTACGGAGGCGTTGCTGATCACCTGTTTTACCAAGGGTGAGGATTTTATTGAGGCCGCGAGTTTATCAGTTGCGAGGATCAGATCCTGCGTAGTGTGTAACTCATCATTAAGCCTTAAAGAGACAACCAGCTTATCTGAGAAATTAGCCTCGCGCAGGAAACGCATGGTATTCTGCACCGCGGCATCCTGCGGCAGCATCATCTCGATATTATTATTAAATTTAACAAATTTAAGCCCGATTATGGAAGCGGCGATCAGAACCCCTAAGAGCCCAACGACGACCCGCTTACGCCTTCGCACTAAATCATATATTCGGGAGAAATAATCACCAGACATCTGCTCTAACCTCCCAGGCGGATGGCTTTATCGGTTGGTTAAGTTGAGCATTTACAAAAACCAGGGAAGTGCTATCTCCATTCTTCTCTTCAATGCTCACCTCTTTGATGTAGCGTTCATCATTCTGAAAGATAACCGTCACGCGCTTAATGAAATTACGGGTGACTGAATTTTCCAAAGGGATAAATTCCAGAGTAATGGGGTGCTCCGTGATCAGAGTTATATTATAATCGTCCAACATCGATTTAAATGTGCCGCAAAACCAATTCTGCATTTGAGCGATCGCTACCTGAAAGCTGGGATTTTTCGCTAACGACACTTGCTGCACCTGGTTAGTATCCTCATCCCACTGGCTGATGGTATTCCCCTTCATCACCATAGAATAACGCATCGGGGTGATTACCCTCCAGGAAAGAAGCCCGGGTTTCTGGATAAAAACTTTACCCTTTAAAATGATTTTCTGGTTAAAGAGCGCGAGGTTCTTCTCCTGGATAAAATCGGTAGAAATAGTCCTGGTCCCCGACATGGTCTTTTCCAAATCCTCAAGCACGGCCTTGATATCCCGAGGGGAATTATCGGCGTAAGTATTAACTATTTGCAAACAAACAAAAAACAGCAATGTTGCTAAAATCCTTCTCATATTTTATTTCCCTTATTTTCCCATAACTTTACCTCTCCCTGCGCGAGTAATTCATCGCCGCGCGTGACTCTTCCCTTAACCACGCCAAAATCTCCGTAGTAGGCATACTTAAAAATAGATATAGTCAAAGTCTCTCCGATCTGGGCCGTGCCGAATATTTCCAGTTTCTTTGCCCCTAAAAGAAAGCCGTCCACCACTGTATTATTCACCCCCAGCGCCTTAAAGCCGTTAAGCGCTGCCATGGCCTGGGCAATCAGTTCCAGATACGCTGTTTCATCAAGGGTACCGTCATCCCGCACAAAAAGCATATCATTGGATATACTCACCGAGGCCTCGCCGGTGCGTTCTCCTACTTTCTCCAGCCTGTCAATAAGGCGCATCGGAGCCTGCTGCGGGATGATCCGGTCCACGGCTACGGGAAGATGCACAATCTCGCTCTGCCTGTCCACATTATTCCAACACCGGGGATCAGAAGCAAGATAGTCTCCGGTAAGCTGGTAGGCTGCGCCCCGGCAGCCATAACAATCGCTTGATTTAGCGCATTCCCGGCAAGGCCCTTTCAAGTTCTCGCGGTAATTCCTTAAGCCCTTTATCACTTCGCTCTCCCTGATAATGTCAGATAGTTTACGTTCTCTAATATTGCCCACGGGAATATTTATTCCTACGCACGGAAAAACATAGCCTTGAGCGTTGATCATGCAGGAAAACTGGTGGCGCAGGCACTTGATCTCCGCCAGCGGAGGCTGGGGTTGCCAATCACGGCCGTATTTAACGCGGTCTATCTCCGCTAGTTTTTTAAAAACCTCTTCTACGCGGCGAATATCCACATGCAGCCATTCATTCTCACGCGCCCTCCCCTTAGGAGTGATCATCTCAAAATACGGGGCGATATTCTGTTCGCGCAGCCACTCCCACATCCCGGGGATATCATCAATATTCTGCTGGCAAATAACGGTGCTGACCGCGAGATTGCCATGTTCCCCGGGATAGCCTGCCCGTTTCAGGTTAATAAAGGCCTCTTGTATGTTCTTATGTGCGCCTTTTTTCCCGGAAAGCGCATCCTGGATATTCTCCACCCGGCTATTCATCTTCAAAACCACGAATATACCCAGATCAAACAGCTGCCGGGCGATATCCGGGGAAATCTGGTAACCGTTGGTGAACATCTCAACCTGGAGCCCCTCTCCCCTGATAAAACGAAGCATCTCCATAATATGCGGGTATAACATCGGCTCACCGCCGAGAATGACGATCTTTCTTGCGCCAAGCGCTTTTGCCTGAAGGATAGCATCGCGTATCTCTTCGCGGGAAAGCTCTCCATCAAAACTCTTCCCTTCAGAAGCATAGCAATACTGACAGCGCAAATTACAACGGATACTGAATTCTATCTCCATAGAAAGGAGACGATTATTCCGCACCACGTCAGCGATCTCCTGCTTAGTGAACTCAAAATTATTCAGCGGCTTTGGACAATTATTCATTTCCTTCTCCTATCTATGAAGCGGATAGGTTTGCGGGACTTCGGGCTATAGACTTGCCCTCTGATTGCTTCTTCGTCCCGGATAAATACCCGCGGCTTGATCCTGATCCGAGCCTGCAATTTATTCTGGATCGCCTCAGGCGTACAGCCGGGGCCTTGCGCGGTGAGATAAACTTCAACGTTATCCGAAAGCTCGTTTTCGCTGGAGACAGTTATGTAATAATCCTTCACC
>JAPLLP010000211.1 GCA_026387515.1 Candidatus Omnitrophota bacterium
AAAATAAACCTAATTCTAAACTTGTTTCCGGTTTTATCTTAGACGGTTTCTTAATTCCGCTCGGGCTTGCTATGGAGATTGTAGATAGAGAAGGACTTGAACTTTTAGTAAAGTTTATGGAAGAAAGCGATACAGAGATCCAGGCAATGGTAAGGCAGGTGTTTGTTTGTCGGATAGAAATAGAAGAGATGCGTAGAGACGCGGAGCAAAGAGCAGAAAGGGCAAAAGATAAGCAAGAAGTGGTTAACCTATTGGATCAGATTGCCGGCCTACTAAAGCAGGGTAATATCGATGAGACCTCAAGGCTCATCGAGGCCCAGAAAAAAGCTGCAGCAGAATTTGTGCAGGATAGGAAGCTGGAAGTCTTAGCTCTTGCGAGAAGTTATCTGGATACAAAGGAGCCTGCAAAAGCGCGTTGTGTTTTAGTGGGGATTTTTGGCGCAGCCCCTGCTGATGCCGAGGTAGGGTCGATATTGGCAGAAGCTGACCGAGCGATAGCGGAAAATAATAGAACCGAAGAAATAGAAGAGAGGAAGAGAGAAGCTGATCAAACCGAAGCAGAAAGAAAGCGCAAGCTGGATTTAGCTGAAACGGAAAAGTCCGCCCTGGCCAAGCATATTGGGGAATTAAGAGGCCAGAGTAAATGGGATGCGGCTTGGCAGGAAACGCAGAGGGCATCCAATAAATTTTCCAAAGATGCGTGTTTTGATCTTAAAGCTATAGAAACTGGCGCGCGCCAGGAGATTCCGGAGTGGATTTCCCCGCGCCAGAGGCTCACCCTGCGACCATTAGCGTTAACCTGCCAAGATATCAAAAAAGAGCTTGATGGGTTGCCTCACGAGAAGAGATTTGAAATGCGCCAAGGGGAATTAGCCCAGAAATTTTTATTCACATGCAGAAGGCTTATGGAGTTAATTGCTGAGCTTTCTGCTGAGGCGGAGCAAGAGATATTTTATGCTGCCCGGTTTATTTTTGAAGATTCCGTATTCGCGAAACAAGCAATAGTGTTTCCTGCGGATTTTGAGGAGGCCAGGGCAATGCCAAAGGGTATTCTGACTATAACTCATCAAAATTTATTTATCCTTTCCTGCTTTTCTCAAGCGGTAACGGAGATGTACCCCGCAGGAGAATTAAGGCCACCTGAAGAGAGCAGAAGGCATCAATATCTTAAGGCAAGTTTACATTCAGCTTTAAGAAGCTGCTGCCGGCAAGTGCATATTGACGAAGGTTTGGCAATACTTTCTGAGGCTATCGGGTTAATACTTGAAGAAAGCGATATGGTGTTACCGGCCCTAAAAATCGACAGCAAAGATTTGCCTTCCTTTGCCCTGATGCACGCGTTAAATAAATTGCATATTACTCCGTTAATTTCACCGGAGCAATTATTCAGGCATCTTGGACCGGAGGCTATCTATAGGATAGATGTGCTTGCCTTACCCAAAGGCTTTAGCATAATCCGGGTCACCCTTAAAGAAGAGGCTTTCTTTAAGGCTCCGCTGGCCTTAAGCGGTACAATTGATCTATTCCCCTTTAATCCGCAGAATCCGGATGCACCTGTTCCTCTTGCTATTGAGGAAGTAAGCGCACTGATTAAAGGACAAAATAGCGCTGAAAATTTTGATCCCGCGGTTTGGGAACACAGCATAGAGTTATT
>JAPLLP010000097.1 GCA_026387515.1 Candidatus Omnitrophota bacterium
TTACAGCTATTGGAGCGCAGGCTCGATAACGTGATTTTCCGTTTAGGCCTTGCAGTATCCAGGTCACAAGGAAGACAGATCGTGCGCCATAATTTTGTATATGTCAATGATAGAAGGGTGAATATCCCGTCGTTCATTGTTGATGTCAATGATACGATCCAGTTAAAACCTAAAGATAAGGCTAAGGATAAGATAAAAGAGAATCTGGAACTTTCCAAGGATAGAAGCGTGCCTTCGTGGCTTGAGTTTACGCCTCAAGATTTAAAGGCGCGCATTACCAGGTTGCCCGAGAAAAACGATATAACGGCTACTATTCAGGAGCAGCTGATCGTAGAACTCTATTCCAAATAATAACATAACTTAAACGGAGATAGAAAATGGGTATAAAATGGAGAGATTTTCAGCTACCAAAAAGGCTTGAGTGCGATGAATCTACCTATACTAATACCTACGGGAAATTTTCCGCAGCGCCTTTTGAGAGGGGTTACGGAGTCACTCTGGGCAATGGTTTACGCAGGGTATTGTTGTCGGCAATCGAAGGTAGCGCGGTCAACTCGATAAAGATCGCGGGGGTTCAACATGAATTTTCCGCTATTCCGGGCGTCCTTGAGGATGTTACGGAGATAGTGCTTAATGTCAAGAGCCTGGTATTAAATTCGCATTCCAAGATCCCCAAGACGATTTCTATCAACAAAGACCGTAAGGGCGAGATCTTGGCCAAGGATATCGAGGCCGATGATAGTGTGGAGATTATTAATCCGGACCTGCATATCGCCACCCTTACCAAGGACGTCAAATTCAATGTTGAGCTGGAGGTGGCCAGGGGACGCGGCTATTGTCCGGCAGAATTGAACAAAAAAGAAGAGACAACTGCGGGGGTTATTCCGGTAGATTCGCTTTTTTCTCCGGTTAGGAAAGTTAATTTTAACGTCGAGAATACCCGCGTTGGACAGCGCACAGACTATGATAAACTCAACATAGAAATATGGACCAACGGGGCCATTACACCGAAGGACGCGCTTTTGTATGCCTCTAATATATTACAGAGGCACTTGGATATTTTTGTCAATTTCGGGCAGCTTCCCGAAGATACCGAAGAGGAAGAATTGGAGATGACCAAGGAAGAAGTGGCGCTCTATGAAAAATTGCGCCTGCCGATATCGGAACTTGAGTTATCGGTACGAAGGTCTAACTGCCTCAGGGAAGCCAGTATTAAAATAATTGCCGACCTTGTGAAAAAGACGGAAGATGAGATGCTCAGTTTCAAGAACTTCGGCAAGAAGTCTTTGACCGAAATAAAAGAACTCCTGGCAGGTATGGGCCTGACTTTGGGCATGCAGGTAGACAATAAAAAATTAAAGAAGGGTTAAAAAATGAGACACAGGGTAAATAGATTTCAATTGAACCGTTTTACCAGTTGGCGGCGGGCAACCGTGTTGAGCCTAGTAAGGAACCTGATCATTCAGCAGTCCATTAAGACTACCAAGGCCAGGGCTTCCCTGGCTCAGCCTGTGGCGGATAAATTGATATCTTTGGCAAAAGAAAATACCCTGACGGCAAAAAGGCAGGCATTTAAATTACTGGGTGATCATTCTCTGGTGAGCAAGTTGTTTAGGGATGCCTCGCGTTTCAATAATCGCGCCGGCGGTTATACCCGCATACTTAATCTCGGGTCTCGGCGCGGGGACAATGCCTCTATGGTGCTATTTGAGCTGACTGAGATCAAGAAGAAGGCGCCGGTAGTTCGCAAAAAGAAAAAAGATAAAGAGGTGGAGACCACGTCCGAACCGATCTTGACAACATCCGAAACCCAGAAGGAAACTCCCGCAGAGGTGAAGGAAAAGCCTCTGCAAATAGATATTCGTCTTGCTGATCGTCTAAAAAAGATAAAGCCCTCCTCGACTCTTGCCATTACTTCCAAGGCAAAAAAATTAAAATCCGAAGGTAGGGATGTCATAAGTTTTGCCGCGGGGGAGCCTGATTTTGATACCCCTGATTTTATCAAAGATTCCGCGATAGAAGCCATCCGCGCCGGTTTCACCAAATATACGCCTACCACCGGTACCCCGGAATTAAAACAATCCATCATAGAGAAATTTAAAAAAGATAACGGC
The DNA here is from genome assembly GCA_026387515.1 of Candidatus Omnitrophota bacterium. The sequence goes on from JAPLLP010000097.1 coordinate 2,115, forward strand.
CTGGAATATGCCGCTAACCAGGTTATTGTTTCCTGTGGGGCAAAGCATAGCATATTTAACACCATACTTGCGCTTGTGGGAGAGCGGGATGAGGTATTGATACCGCTCCCCTTTTGGGTAAGCTATCCGGAAATGGTGCATCTTGCGCAGGGAGTCCCGTGTTTCATTAACGCGGAGGCCAAAAATAATTTTAAGATCACCCCGGAACAACTGGCCAAACATTTAACCCCCAGGACGAAGTTGCTTATTCTTAATAGTCCCTCTAATCCTTCGGGTTGTGTTTACACTCGCCAGGAACTGGAGAAGATCGCCGATATATGCGTTAAA
>JAPLLP010000326.1 GCA_026387515.1 Candidatus Omnitrophota bacterium
GCGGCCGGATATTTTTAAGGTTCAGCTGCGGGCCATATTAAGGGCTTCAGTGCACGGAAAATTGCGGCTGATGTATCCGATGATCTCGGGGATCGAAGAGTTGATTCAGGCCAACGGCCTCTTGGGTGAAGCAAAGGAGGAGCTGCGTAGGGAAGGTGTGCGTTTTGACGAAAAAATAGAAGTAGGGGCGATGATAGAAATCCCTTCAGCGGCAATGACCGCAGACCTTCTGGCAACCGAGGTGGATTTTTTTAGTATCGGCACCAATGACCTTATCCAATATTCGCTGGCAGTTGACCGCGCTAATGAGAAGGTCGCTTATCTCTATGAGCCGGCGCATCCAGCGGTCTTGAGATTGATCAAGAGGATAATCGACTCTGCCCATGAAGCCGGGATCTGGGTAGGTATGTGCGGAGAAATGGCAGGAGAACTCTCAATGGTATTGATACTTCTGGGATTGGGGCTGGACGAATTCAGCATGCCGCCCTTGATCATTCCGGAGGTCAAATATCTTGTGCGCCTGGTGACTATGAGTCAGGTCCAGGATATCGCCAAAGAGGCTTTAAAGCTTTCTACGGGAAAACAAGTAGAAGAATTCAGCCAGTCGAAGTTACGGGAGATATTGGGTTAATGAAGGCTTTGATATTGGCGGCGGGTTACGCGACCAGGTTATACCCTTTGACCAGGGAATATCCTAAGCCGCTTCTTGAGGTAGCCGGAAGGCCATTGATCGACTACATTTTGGCTAAGCTTCAACGGATCAAAGAGATAGACGAGATTTTAGTAGTTACCAACAGTAAATTCGCCAACAGGTTCAGGCATTGGCAAGAGAATATCAAGTCTACCAAGCGCATCAGCGTGGTTGATGATTTAACCACCAGTCACAATAATAAGCTTGGGGCAATCGGCGATATGCGTTTTGTCATAGAAAGCTTAGGCCTCGAAGATGACCTTTTGGTCATCGGCGGGGACAACTTGTTTGATGATACGCTAAATGCTTTTTTTTCTTTCGCCAGGATTAAAAGGAACAGCCCGGTAATCGGAGTATTCGATATCGGGAATAAATCTAAAGCCAAAAAATACGGCGTGGTTAAACTGGATGCGCATAATAAGATTACCGCATTCCAGGAGAAGCCCGCGTCGCCCAAATCGACGTTGGTAGCGATGTGCCTTTATTACTTTCCAAAAAAGCGTTTGGGGCTTATCAGTGAATATATGGAGTCTAAGTGCAATAAACACGATGCCACAGGTTTTTATATCGATTGGCTAAAGGATAATGTTCCGGTGTATGCTTTTATATTCGGGGGGCGTTGGTATGATATAGGCAACCACGATTTCTACGAAGAGGCAAATCAATCTTTTATGGTAAAGAAGAGTAGAAATTCATAACCACTGAAAATCGCAGGAAGTTATCTCCGAGGGTGATTTTCTTGGAAGAAAGGGAGGATAGTGAAATGGCAACGCGTAAGCATTTTTTTACTTCTGAGTCGGTAGGCGAAGGGCATCCGGACAAGGTATGCGACCAGATATCTGATGGGGTGCTGGATGAGGTCTTAAGGCAGGATCCCAACGGCAGGGTGGCCTGTGAGACTTACGTTACTATGGGGCTTTTAGTCGTGGGTGGGGAGATCACC
>JAPLLP010000339.1 GCA_026387515.1 Candidatus Omnitrophota bacterium
AAGGCGAGACACTGCTCGGACACATCCTTACTTATGATTTCATCATGGTACATACGCTCCAGGAGAAAAGCCATATCTTGGGCGGTGGTATAGTTTTCTTCTCCCTCGCTTCTTTCTTTGAAATCCATCATTTTGCGGGCGAGATTGGTACTCTTTAAACCCATTTTCTTAAAATAGGAATTCAGGGTATCAAACCCCAGTAAATTTATAAGCAGGTTCGCGGCGGCGTTATCGCTTTGCGTAATCATCGGCTCAAATAATTCTTTTATTGTAAAAACTGAACCCGCGGGGGCATTTGCCAGCACCCTTGAGCCGGATACTTTTTCGGAATTCTTGAGACTTATAGTATCTTCAAGGTTTATCTTCCCGTCCTCGGCGGCATAAAAACAGGAAAGCATAATGGGGATCTTTACCAAGCTCGCGGAAGGAACCAGCATATCCTGGTTAAAAGCAATCTCCCACTCCGAATCCAAGTCTTCTACCACTATGCCGACTGCGCCCCTGAAACTCCTGACCCTATTTTCTATGACCTTCCTTAAATTCTCCCACTCCGCCTTCCTCTTTTCTAATAGGGCGTGTTCTTTCAAGAGTTGGCGCGATTTCTCAAATACCTTATATGAAAAAAATGCCCCTGCGCTAACAACGGCAACTAAAATTGCCGCAATAATTATTTTTCTTTTCATAGTTTATGAACACCGGCCCAATTCCGATCTGGGCCGGGTGCTATAATTTATACCTATCTTTAAACAAAAGAGAAAACGGCAGGCAACTACTCTCGATGCCTGCCGTAAATTCGCCTTATACTATACCAAGATTACATTTAAGTCAAACAAAAACTAATCCTTATTTCTCCTGGAATATTTTTTGCAATTTAGACTCCGCTTCATTTAAAGATTTATTTATCGCCTCCTTATCCTCGCCAAAAATCTCCGCGTTACATCTTTCTAAAAGAGATATGCACTCCGCGTTATCCGCGAGCTCTTGGAGAGAGGTGTGCGGAAGGTTCTTCTTAAAAAAAACTATAAGGTCTTTAAAAGATTTCTTATCGGTCATCATACTAGAAATATTATTAACCGTATCGGAACTTTCCAACAATCCGGGATCTTGTAGCAAGATGGCTATCGCCGTAGATTTTGCATCAAAAACCAATCCTTGCGGATCTTCCGGTAAAACTATTGCCATCGCGCGGGTATTTTGCCTGTCATCTTTTACCATAATTTTCTGCGGCCCGAAATTAGAAATTACGGTCGTAAAACTACCGTCATTACCGATCAGAGCCCTATTCTTGTCCCACAAAGAAAAGGCATAAAGCCCTTTACCCCCTATCTCATTCAAATTAACGCGGCCCCTGGCTTTGATGAGTATTAAACTTTTGGTAGAATCGTAAGCGTAAAGATGAGCTACAAATATCATCACATAAGCTGCAACAAAAAATATCTTTTGGTTATACCTTAACATACTGTCCCCTCACCTTTACATGAAACTCAGTATCTACATAGAAAAATATCAAGGGTGCGTTAGTCAATTGAGCCGTCATTGATGATAATAATTTTCCCGTTCTTTAAGCTTGCCATTTAAATCTACCTCATCAGTATAATCCAATAACTGATAGAATTCAAGATTATCTGCCCCTGTTTATTCATTACAGATACCAGCGGAGAATGATAAAGCGAGGATTGTTGTAGTCAAATCAGCGGTGAATACGGATTATTAGAATGGATTGACCCAGCCGCTCATTATTAGTCATCGCCGCAAGGCACGCTTGCTACTGTATTCCATAATTCAATATATCCGTTATAAGCATGAGAACCAACAAATGAAGCGTCATACTCTTTCAATTCATGCGGTATAATCTCTTTATACCGGACCTGCACTTCATTACTTGCGCTACCTGCTAGCTTGGCAATGCCTTCGCCGGTGAAGGCAATCTCAAGGCACGGCCCGGCCTTGCGAAATAAAAACGACCCCCAGTCTATAGTGCCGTATTTTAATACACGGTCGTAAGCGAATACTTTTCTCCAGGTATAATCTTGGCCTTCCTGCAATACCTCTATCCTGCCCCCCCGCTCAAAAAATACCTCCTGCATAACTATGCTTCCCACAGGCCGCTGCATCATCCTGCCATACGGAAGGATAAACGCGGCCTTAGGAGTAGCTGCGCTCAAGGAAGTTGCTTGATTAAGGATACGCTGCTGCCTCTCCCATACCTTTGTATTCGTATAACTATAACCCCGCAGATAATCATTGTCTTTATCTTCGGTTTGCGCGTACTCGTTGCGAGCCGGAAAGTAGTCAGTAATTTTGAGCATATTCTTATAAAACCCTTCCGCGGTGTTATCGACCAGTTTGATTGACTTTTGATACATTTTTACCCTGCCGCAATAAGAATCCCTCACGGCATCCCCGCCATAGATAACACGGGAATTCTTAACGACATCCCCTATAGCAGCGGCCGGGCCTATCTTTGCCCCGGCGTTAAAAGTGGCGTTGTCACGTAAAAAAGTAAACTCCTTGCTGGTCATGTCTAAATCATCCACATACTGGTCAGAAAATCTTGGCAACCTATCGCCGTCTTCATCAGGTCCGCCTTTCTTGCCGCTCTCCTTTACTACCGTATGCCAATAAAAAGAATGGTACGCCAGATGTGTCACTACCTCCGTTAAAGGCGCTGCGGTCGCATAACCATAACGGTTAACTATTCCTTTATTAAAACGCAACACCTGACGATAAGGATTTAAATAAATGGTCCTTTCACCATCAATATATTTTCCCATCCCGGTCTTGGTTATGCCGATTTTGTCAATGTAATTGATATACGGCAGGAACTCGTCCGTGGGATAACGATTTCTTAAATACTCACCCATTATGCTGCCTTCCAACCAGTCAGGCAGGCCGTTGGCGCCGTCACGTTTCACAAAACCAGGCACATTTTTCCCGCTATTTTGAACAATGCCCTTAATCCAGCTGTATTTATCCACCCATTGTTTAATCTCGTAGCTTCCTTCCAGGAGAGAGCTACCTGCTCTTTTAATCTTATTGCCATAAAGTGATTCATTATTAGATAGGACTAATTCCGTAATATTCGGGTCAACCCCGCCTACCTCTATCCTTATCATCCCCGGGCGCGCCGAAGCAGATTTCCTATTGAGTTGTATTTACCATCATAGGCCCCTTTAGGCAGATATGGCTTCTGTGCTACTATCTGCAGGCCAAATAACCGCATGCCCGTAGGCTTATAATCAATTATCCGGTCTACCGGCTTACCGTTGTCATCGTAATTACTATAAACTTCGGCTTTTTCATGGGCAACCTCAAGGACAATATCCGTTGTCGACCCTTCATTGCAGGGGCCATAGCTTATGTGATTTGTCCCGGATTTTCTATATGCATTGGCTGCCTTACTCTGTTCTGCCTTTTGGGAGTAATCGCTATCCTCCAAGGTAGTTTCCTTATCATCATGCGTAATCCATAGGATATGCCGGACGGCATTGATAAGAGCGCGATGCCTGTAGCCTGGCTCGGGTTGCGCATCCTCTATCCCGTCAGTCACAT
>JAPLLP010000106.1:0-1562 GCA_026387515.1 Candidatus Omnitrophota bacterium
GCATTTATTTTTTATATACTGTTTGGCTTCATTAAGATAGCCCGCGTCGTAATCGGCGCTTGCGAAAATATTCTCCTCGTTTTGCCAAAACAATACCGGAGTAAATAACAAAGAGCCGAAACCGAATTGCTTGGCAAAATCGACGAAATCACGCAGATTGCGATAGTTTGACTTCATTACCACCACCGTTATATTCCTTCTTAATATTTTATTGTGTTTGTATTCTAATTTTTTAATTAAATTTAAATTCTTGATAAGCATATCAAAATGTCCACCTTGACGTATATATTCATAAGTATCTTTAACTGTACTATCAATTGAAAATGTCAAGCCTGTATTTAGTTCAAGAAATAGCTCTATCCATTCCTCGTCTAAGAGAAGGCCATTTGTGGTAATCTCGTGCGTTATGTCCGAGTATGCTTTACAAGTATGAAATATTTTTTTTAGGTGCCCGAATGTGAAAAATTCCCCGCCCTGCCAGTCGATTCTCTCCAGGTAAGGAAGCATTTCTTCAATTTTCGGCAAAGCTGATTCGGGCAATGTTAATCCACCTTTATATCTAGACTCTGGACACATAATACAGCGCAGGTTGCAAAAATTAGTTACTATCACGCCTAACCGCAAAGGCTTGGATTCTAGAACTATCTTGCGCTTCAAGAATTCTTCTATGTTCTTCTCTTTATTCTTATGAAAAATATCCTCGGGCATAATTGATAACCAAAATAAAGTACATTCAACAAATATTGCTATATTCGTTACAAGGACAAACTTCCGCTTCGCAGGGCGAAGGTCCTGATAAAACTTTGAAATTTACATCCAGGATGTTCCCGATCGACTTGTCGGCAAGAGGTCCGCACCTGACAACATTACCATTCCCCTGGATACAGACATATTTATACCCGGCATTACACAGTTTTCCCCTTGGGCTCTCGGCGTTCAGATGATAAGTCACCCTGTCAATATCCCCCAAATATGGGCGCATCATTTCTTTTTCTTCTTCGGTATAGGCATATGGATATTTCTTTCCACCATATTCTCCCCAAAAAGCTGCCAAGGCAAGGTTTAAGCCCGCATCTTTAAAGCGTTTATTTAGATATTCTACCTGTTTCATCTGGGGTGGATAAGCCAGGTAACAAATACCCGCCTTGAAACCGGCATTTTTCAGAATAAGGGCCTTTTTTATCACGGTTTCTAAATCTATGAAAAGTATGTGAAAATTTAAATCCAGATCCACTCTTTCCGGACTGACCTCTTTTACGAAATTCTCAATGTTGCCGGATAGATTTGTGGTCACTTTTACGGAATGGATAGAGGAAACTTTTTTTACTAACTCTATGAAGTTGGGGTAAATAAACGGCTCTCCCCCCACTATTTCTATCCTTGCTTCTCCATACTTATCGTAGATCCTTTGCCAATGTGTCATCCATTCGTCTGGGGTTAAATAAACGCTGCGCCTACCCATGTGCGCCCATTCTTTATAAAACCAACAGTAGGGGCACCTGAAGTTACACTTATAATGGATATCCCAGCTAAATTTTAGTTTAAAATCGCTCATTAGAAGT
>JAPLLP010000106.1:1603-2989 GCA_026387515.1 Candidatus Omnitrophota bacterium
ACCGCCCCCCCGATAAATCACGTGTGATTTAAAATCATTTACTCCGGCAGGATTAGCCCGCAGGCAATGCCGAGAGCAGGCCTGGTAATTCTCCCGTAAGGATTTTCTAAGTTTCTGATAATACGGGCTATTCCATACTTCCATGAAAGCCCTCTCTTCTGTCAGGCGCTCATGACAATCTTCGGCAGCATCGCAAGGCAATACATTGCCATCCCAGTCAAACATAATCTGGCTGAAGGCCTCGCGGCAGGGCCCGAGGTCAGGATATTGCGCTTGGCCGAAACGAAACGGCAGCTCAAGGGCAATTCCGAGCCTGTTCGCTAAATCCTGCGCTTGATCGAACATAGCATTGGTGAGGTCCTGTTTGAAGAAACAGGAAAGGTATTTCTGTGCCTGAACATAAATAAAATTATAATAACAGACTACTTTGTCCACCTTCAACTCCGAGGCGAGCTTTATAAACTCAGGCAAATCCTCAATATTAAGCGTTGTGGCCACAAAAATAAGGTTTACTTTCAGCTTAGACGCATCTTTGCGGTTAGCAATGATGTACTTGATTTGCCCGATAATAGCATCAAAGTTGTCCATGCGGGTTAAGGTTTTGTGCAGCTTGGCGTTACTGGCATGCAATGATGCGTGTATCGTATAATTGCTTCTTCCGCTAATAATTTTGTCGGCAACCCACTGCTTAAGCGAAGAACCGTTGGTAGAAAAGAACTTCTGCACATGGGGGAACCTGTAATCAAAGAAATCAAGGGTGTCCTGGGCATCGGGAAGCTGTAAAAACTCTCCGGAGCCGGTAAAGATCAGGGTTTGTGCCCGCTCAATAAAAGGATACAGATTCTTCTCAAACTTTTTACGATGTTCAACTAAGTTGAAGAGTTTGTAATCAGGCCCGCGCGAGCAAAAAACGCAGTAAGAATTACATGGCCCGGCAGCCTGAATAAAGATTGCCTTGGGGGAAGATTCTAAAATGATCTTACCCTCGTTATACTCCCTATCATTCAAATCGCTATTTTTCCTCTGTAACTCCTGAAGGCCGCTTAGATCGATGTTGACGTTGCCAGTCGGAGAGCCTTTAACGTCTAAATCACTGTCGGTGCTTTCCTCTCCGAATAATCTACTTTCATCGCACGGGCAATGATCGGCTTCGCAGACTAATGGCGAATCCAATAAGCTAAAGTTCGTGTCAAAGAAATCCCCCACCAAATGCTTTTCTCCTATTTGACAGCAGCGGGCAACTTTACCGCCAGGAAATATCAAGGCGGAATTATGCCCGGCCGGACAGAGCGAATCTTTTTTTCTCACGCGCGCGTACCAATCATCGCCGATCCCGATAACCTGTTTTTCTTCCGGAGTATAACTAAACGGGTATTCTTTACCCTG
>JAPLLP010000080.1:0-397 GCA_026387515.1 Candidatus Omnitrophota bacterium
CGCGGACACTACTTTCTTAGAATATAATATCATCGCTCAAGTTAATTCGCGTAAGGTCATAACCGTGCCGTTAAAATATTTTAAATATGACCTTGAGGCGATGAAGAAAAAAATCGACAAATATACCAAACTGATCTTTATCGCTAACCCTAATAATCCCACCGGGACTTACGTTACTAAATACGAACTTCAGGATTTTATTTCGGGGCTGCCGGAGAATGTAGTCGTGGTCCTGGATGAGGCATACGATACGTTTATCGATGTGATTGATTTTCCTAATAGCAGAAACCTGATCAATAAAAATGTGATTATCTTAAAGACCTTCTCTAAAGCTTATGGTTTGGCGGGAGTAAGGCTGGGGTACGCCATAGCAAACAGTGAATTTATTTCATATATG
>JAPLLP010000080.1:416-3328 GCA_026387515.1 Candidatus Omnitrophota bacterium
CATATATGGAGCGGGTGCGTCAGCCTTTTAATGTGAATTCCTTGGCTCAGGCAGCGGGCATAGCGGCTCTCGATGATAAAAAATTCCTGCAGAAGACTAAAAAACTTGTGCTGGCAGGAAAGAATTACCTTTGTGATACCTTGAAAAAAATGGGTATTCCTTATGTGCCCTCAGTTGCTAATTTTATCCTGGTTGATGTGGGTAGAGACGGGTTGGCTGTGTTTAACCAGATGCTTAAATTAGGCGTAATTGTCAGGGACATGCAGCAGTATGGCTTGAAAAATTTCATTCGAGTAACCATAGGCACCAAAAAAGAGAACGAACGTTTGATCAAGGTTTTAAAAAAAGTCCTTTAGGGGACGTTTCTTTACACTGTAACTTTTTATTAATCAATAAGTTACAACAACACGTTTTCCGAATTTTATAACCCCTAAAGATGGAAAATGTAACATTGTAAGTTCTTATTTATCAAGGGGATAATGCAATAAGAAACGTCCCCTCTATTCCCCCTACGGAGGAAATTATGATTATAGTCTTACGGCCTGATGCTACGCAGGAACAAGTTGACCATATAGTCGACCGAGTCCAGAAACTAGGCTTAAAACCCATGATCTCTAAGGGCACCGAACGTACGATCATCGGAGTAATCGGGCCAGAGGACATTTTAAGGGTTACGCCGCTGGAGGTATTCCCGGGGGTTGAGACGGTAATGCCGGTCCTGGCTCCGTATAAGCTGGTTTCCCGGGAATTCAAACGGGAAAATTCGGTCATTGACCTAGGCAAGGGTGTAAAGATAGGTGCCGATAAAATTATAGTGATGGCTGGGCCCTGCGCTATCGAAAACATGGAAAGGCTCTATCAAATCGCTAAGGAAGTAAAAAACGCAGGGGCTACGGTTTTACGCGGGGGGGCCTTTAAACCACGCTCATCACCATATAGTTTTCAGGGTTTAGGCGAAGAAGGCCTAAAATATCTCCAGCAGGTAGGTAATGACTTGGGATTAGTTACTGTAAGTGAAATAATGGATCCGCGCGACGTAGGATTGGTTACTAAATACGTGGATGTCTTGCAGATTGGCGCGCGCAACATGCAGAATTTTAACCTCCTTAAAGAAGTAGGTATGACTAATAAGCCGGTATTGCTCAAACGCGGGCTTTCCTCAACCGTAAAAGAGCTGCTTATGTCCGCGGAATATATACTGGCCGGGGGTAATTTTAACGTTATTCTATGTGAGCGCGGGATCCGCACCTTTGAGGATGCCACGCGTAATACCTTGGATGTAAGCTGTGTGCCGGTAGTAAAACTTCATTCGCATCTTCCTATCATCGTTGATCCCAGCCACGCCGCGGGCAAGTGGAACCTGGTTGGGCCTTTAGCTAAGGCAGCGGTAGCTTGCGGAGCAGACGGATTGATTATAGAGGTGCATAGCCATCCGGAAGAGGCCTTATCTGACGGGGCGCAGTCGCTTATACCTGCTAATTTTGCGAATCTTATGCAAGAGATACGCAAGATCGCGCAGGCAGTAGGAAGAAACTTCTAAACCAAGATGAAACTTTTTGAAAAAATAGCTATAGTCGGCACAGGCCTGATCGGAGGCTCGCTTGCGCAAGCCGCAAGAAAAAACAAATTATGCGACCGCCTGATCGGTGTCAGCCGGCATAAAGCCACTTTAGAATTCGCCAAAAGGCACAAGATAATCGACTCCGGATCGCAGGATATTTCCATTCTTAAAGACGCAGATTTAGTGATCCTGGCTACTCCGCCGCAAACCATAAAAATTTTAGCTCCCAAGATTAAAAAAATAATTAAAAACGGCTGCATTGTAACTGATGTAGCCAGCATAAAATCGGAAATCGTATCTTCTTTAGAAAAAATATTTCCTGATTATATCGGCAGCCATCCTCTGGCAGGCCTGGAAAAACGCGGAATACAAAATGCAAACGCCAGGATTTTTAATGATTCGCTCTGTATATTGACCCCGACCAAGAAGACATCGCTTGAGGCCGGCAGAAAGATAAAGTTATTTTGGCGCGCGTTAGGCGTAGAGGTAATCACCATGACTCCCAAAGAACACGATAAAGTACTTTCTTTTGTCAGTCATCTTCCCCACGTTAGCGCGTTTTCCTTGATGGATGCTATCCCGGACAAATTCCTGGATTTTGCCGCGGGAGGGTTTAAAGATACTACGCGCATTGCCGCCTCAGACCCGGAGCTTTGGGCAGAGATCATCCTGGGTAATCAAAAAGATATTTTATACAGTGTGGGACAGTTTAAAAAATCTTTGCGCAAAATAACTTCTGCTATCAGGGGTCAGAACAAAAAAGCATTGATAGCTATCATTAAGAGCGCTAAAGAAAGAAGAGAAAAGCTAAACTCCTTATAGCCTAACCCCATTATGATCATCGCCATCGACGGTCCAGCCGGCGCAGGAAAAAGCACGATCGCCAGACAAATCGCTAAAAAATTAGGTTTTCTTTATATTGATACCGGGGCCATGTACCGCGCCCTAACCCTTAAATCGATTGAGCAGGACCTGGATATATCCAATGCCAAAAGCCTTGAGAATTTAGCCGCTAATTCCTCCATAGACCTGGTCAACAAGCCCGACGGTTCTTTAAAAATATTACTGGATGGCAGGGACGTAAGCGAGCTTATACGCGAGCCGCGCATAACAAAATTAGTTTCGGATATCGCTAAAGTAAAAGAGGTGCGTCAAATCCTGGTAAAAAACCAGCGGAATCTGGGCCTAAAGTATAACTCAGTCCTGGATGGCCGGGATATTGGGACCGTGGTTTTCCCCAATGCCGAAAAAAAGTTCTACCTTGACGCGGATGTTAAGGAACGCTCAGGGCGGCGCTATAAGGAATTGATCGAAGCAGGGCAGAAGATAACCGCACAAGAAGTTGAAAAAG
>JAPLLP010000080.1:3339-10200 GCA_026387515.1 Candidatus Omnitrophota bacterium
AAGTTGAAAAAGATATGCTTAACCGGGACAGGATCGATTCTACCAGGAAATTTGCTCCGCTAAAAAAAGCTGATGACGCGGTGTATATAGATACGACTAATATGTCAATCAATCAAGTAGTAGACGAGGTAATGAAACATTTAAAATGAACAGAGAACTAATCAGGAATTTTTCTATTATCGCGCATATCGACCACGGTAAATCCACGTTGGCAGACCGGATCCTGGAAATCACAGGGGCGGTGGATATACACCATAAAGGAAACCAGCTTTTAGACGATATGGACTTGGAAAAGGAGCGGGGCATTACCATCAAGGCCTCAATGGTAAGGCTCTCTTACCATTCCAAAAAAGACGGACAGGATTATGTGCTTAACCTTATTGATACGCCAGGCCACGTTGATTTTACCTACGAGGTTTCTAAGTCCCTGGCTGCCTGCGAAGGCGCGGTTTTAGTAGTGGATGCCGGACAAGGCATTGAAGCGCAAACAGTGGCAAATTTTTACCTGGCCAAAGATAATAAATTAAAGATCATACCGGTAATAAACAAAATAGACCTGACCTCCATAGATATACCGCGGGTAAAAAGACAGGTAGTTGAAGTTTTGGGCTTTGAGGAAAATGAAATTATCCTGGCCTCCGCCAAAGAAGGAATCGGAGTCGAGGATATCCTGGAGAGAATAATCGAAGTTATTCCGGCCCCCAGCGGAGAAATAGCCCATCCCTTAAAAGCCCTTGTTTTTGATTGCCGCTTTGACGTTTATAAAGGCGTAGTGATTTTTGTCAGGGTAGTTGACGGTCAGATCACTCCCCAGAGCCAGATAAAAATGATGCATTCCGGCAAGGTCTATAAAATAGAAGAGCTGGGGGTATTTAAGAACCTGAAGTATTCCAAGGCGGACACGCTTACCTGCGGAGAGGTAGGTTATTTTACCGCTAATATCCGCGAGGCGCGCGAGATAATCATCGGAGACACCCTTACCGACTTGAAGAATCCTTGCCAGGACGCCTTCCCCGGATATCGCCAGCCAAAACCGCTGGTCTTCTGCGGAGTCTATCCGGTTAACCCGGGAGATTTTACTTCTTTGCGCGAGGCGATAGATAAGTTAAGGCTCTCGGATGCTTCGTTCGTCTTTGAGCCGGAGAATTCCCAATCTTTCGGTTCGGGCTTTCGCTGCGGATTTTTAGGGCTGTTGCATATGGAGATAGTCCAGGAACGCCTGGAAAGAGAGTACAACCTGAATTTAATCCTCACCGTGCCCAATGTTGTCTACCGCGTCCGGACAAAGAAGGGTGAGTTGCTTGAGGTTGATACTCCGGCGCGCTATCCATCGCCACAGGAAATTGAAGAAGCGCAAGAACCGTATGTATCGCTCTTAATGATTATTCCGGTTGACAGCATAGAAAATACCTGCGATTTTGTAAAAACCCGAAGGGGGAGTTTTAAATCCAGCGAATACGTCACTGAAGACCGGGTAAAATTAACATTTGATATTCCGCTTTCTGAAATTATTGTGGACTTTTACGATTGCGTAAAATCCCTGACCCGCGGCTATGGCTCACTGGATTATGAATTCAAAGATTATCTCCCTACAAAATTAGTAAAACTTGATATCATGCTTAACGGAGTAATATGCGACGCTTTTTCATCCTTGATGTATAAGGAAAAGGCTTATTCCCGCGCCCACGCCTTGGTCTCAAAGCTAAAAGAGCTTATCCCCCGGCAACTTTTTGAAGTAGCTATGCAGGCAGCCGTAGGCACCCAGACATCACGCGTAAACGCAAACTTTGGGAAGAACAGAAAAAAGGAAAGAAACGTCTGAAACAATTTGGAAAAGTGGAGATTCCTCAAGAGGCATTTTTGGAGGTATTAAAAATATGAGTAACTTGTTAAATTTTTCGCCTGCCACTAAAGCGTCAATACGGGAATGGGTAGAATCCATAGTAATAGCCTTTATCCTGGCTATGTTGATCCGCACCTTTGTGGTCCAGGCTTTTAAAATTCCCTCCGGTTCGATGCGTACTACGTTGTTAGAAGGAGATATAATCCTGGTTAATAAATTTATTTACGGCGCTAAGGTCCCTTTTACGGATTTACGCCTGCCAAAATTAAGAGATCCAGAGAGGGGAGACGTGATCGTCTTTATCTATCCGGAGAATCCCAAAAAAGATTTTATCAAGCGCCTTATCGGGTTGCCTGGAGAAACCGTAGAAATTAAAAACGGCACCGTCTTTATTAATGGCAAGCCGCTGCTAGATCCCCAATTTAGCCAGAGGTATTATTATAACCGCGGAGATTTTGCAGAAGAAGGTATGAAAATAAACGTGCCCAAAGATAGCTTCTTTGTACTGGGCGATAATTCTTCCTCTTCGCAGGATAGCCGTTACTGGGGTTTTGTGCCGCATAGGAATATCCTCGGCAAAGCGCTGGTAATTTACTGGCCTTTGCAAAGAATCAGGATAATCAAATGAACTTTGCCAACAAAATTTCTACCTTTCGCATCCTCAGCGTGCCATTTTTTATTGCCAGCCTGGTTTATTATTCCCCTGAGCGGGATTTTTTACGTTTTGTGGCCCTAGGCATTTTTATTTTAGCTGCCGCATCCGACGCATTAGACGGTTATATTGCCAGAAAAGCAAAGCAGTATTCCAAGGCCGGGCTTATACTTGATCCGTTAGGAGATAAACTGGTACTCGTCAGCTCGTTTGTCTGCCTTTATTTCATCAGGGAATTCCCGCTGGGGATCCGTTTCCCGCTCTGGGTAACCCTGATCGTGATCAGCCGCGACACCATAATACTTTTGGGTACGGTTGTAGTCTATATGGTAAAGCAGACTATTGATATTCATCCTACCAAGTGGGGAAAATTCACCACTATCTTTCAAATGCTTTCGGTTATGGCCGTGCTATTACAATTCCGCTATGCCTATTTATTCTGGTGGCCGGCAGTTTTTTTCACGGTATTTTCAGGTGTTGATTATATAATGCGGGGGTTTAAAATCCTTTATGCTGTGGATAATCACAGGAATAATCACTAGTTATATCTTAGGTTCTATCCCTACGGCGTATATTTTCGGGCGCCTATTAAAAGGGATTGATATCCGAAAGGCCGGCTCAGGCAATGTGGGAGCCACTAATGCCATGCGGGTATTAGGTAAGGGGCCTGGGATAACAGTTCTACTTTTGGACATTTTTAAAGGGATAGTTCCGGTAATCTTCCTGGGTAATTTCCTGCTTTCGAAACGAATACCTATCTCCGAAGAAACCTTAAGGATCATCCTGGGCCTGGCTTGTATTTCCGGGCATAACTGGACGATCTTCCTGCAATTTAAAGGAGGCAAGGGAGTAGCTACAACCTTAGGGGTACTAATCGGCCTGGCCTTTAAGATTAACGGCCTGAACCTGGTTTTAGGCCTAGTACTGGTAAGTTGGATAGTAGTGTTTTTTGTTAGCCGCATCGTCTCTATAGCTTCATGTTTTTCCGCCCTAGCATTACCGTTCTTAAGTATCATATTTAACCTGCCAAAGTTGTTAATCCTGACTAGCGTTATACTTTCCGCATCCGTTATTCTACGCCACAAATCAAACCTCAAGCGCTTCTTCCAGGGAAAAGAGAAGAGATTGTTCTAAGTATTACCCCCTCGCGCAAGCGCTTTCTTTTTCCCGCGTAATCCTCTTGAAAAACCACTATCTTGGATACATACTTTTCATGAGAAAACAATCCCCACCAGCCACAAAGGCAATTTCTGGGGATAGCCGGGTTGCCAATTATAAGGAGAAAATTTTTGGGTAACCCGGCATAGATTAGGGGAAAGAAAATGCGCGATTTGCTGTTTAAAAACTTAACTTCACAAAGCAGGCGGCGAAAGGTACTTGCTAGCATTGAAACCTCTGAGCAGCAAGGAGTGCATAGCGTTATTCGGCGCCACTTTATATATGTGGCCAAAGAAGTAAAAGCGAATCAAAAGAAGGTAGCAATTAAACCTTATGCCTACGTGCGTAAAGAACGTAATACCCACCTTCAGGAAGAAAAATTCTATTGCAAGATAAAAGGCGCGATTTATACAATTTACGAGGAAAAAGTTTTTCTGATCCGATTCATGCATTCTCTGAAAATACATATTTCCGCAGTAGGAGTTTATCACTAATTTATTGTAACACCCGGCCCAGATCGGCTACCCGGCGCATATTTGAATTGCGCCGGTGTCCCCCTGTGGGGAAATTGGGCCGGTGTTCACTTGCTGTGAAAATTTTGCCTTGACAAAGGCTTTTATTTGAGGTAAACTTAAACAAGTACTTTAGAAAACGTTTATAAATCCGACATTTCCTGCTTTGGAGGAAGGCAGGAAAATGCCACGAGATTTTAAGCCGGATTGATGAAATGGGTCAATCCGGTTTTGTTTTTTGGTTGACAAGGCCATTAACGGTGTTATACTACCCTAACCAGGGGGTGGAAAATATGGTTATGAAAATAAGCGTAAAACAGGCATTTTTAGCACTATTAGCTATAGTCTTGCTTCAGGCTTACGCTCATTCTGTTCTTGCCAACCCTCCGACGCTCACTTCAACTTTTTATTCCGGAGAAAACTCATTGACCTTCAGGATAAATCAAGGTAAACAGGTCAATCCGGCAGAGGTAAAAATCAATATCAGCAATGTAACCGTTCAATATGAGGTATCGCAGGAATTATGGGTTCCCTTAACCAGCGGAAGAGGAGAAATTAACTGGAGTTATGTGAAAATGCGCGGGCTTATAGGCACCAACAGCAGCGGCAATTTTCACGCTGCCAGGGACAACTTCGAAGCAATTCGTTCTTATAACATTTTTTACACCAATACCGCGCGCACTTCCGATAGTTTCACCTTAATTTATTCCATAGATAGCCTTCCGGCAGACATAGAACCCGGTTCTTACCGGGGTAAAATCAGGATAGTATTGAATCCGCTTGAAGGAGGCCAGGAACAAGCTGTTCTGTTCCTTGATATACTAGTTGATGTCGGCAGGCAATCAGGTGGAGAAACAGGTACTCAGTCAATTGAGATAACCCCTATCAGCGGGCTACATTCAATTTCGCTTGCCTCGGATGAAAAAGAAAACAAGGGGGAATTCGTAGTAGGCGCCAGCATAAACGGCCACTTTGACGGGCTATTCAGCATAGTTCAGATCATACCGGAACCGCTGCAATCCCACGATGGAACTCGGGTCGACTACGGACTCGTACGCGTAAAAACGGAAAATGCCAGTAAAGGCATGGGTATCACTACAACAGCTTTATCCGGCGCTCAACAGACAATTTATACCTCTATGCCAAACGGTGATGCGGTGGAATCATTTAACATAATTTACACCATAGGGGATGTCTCCGGTCAAAATGCCGGCGAATATAAATCAAAAATACAGTATTACCTCGAGCAGGCAGGAAAATTAACCCTTCTTAAAATGCTGGATCTGGAGATAACGGTTGCTTCTATTTTCGATTTTTCAATCACTCCTGCGGATCAAAGGTCAGAGATCAGCTTCCAAAATTTAAAACCTGGCGGTCCGGCGCAGACTAATGAAGTCATAGTTGATGTAAAAACCAATCTTGGGAAAAAATATCAACTAGATCAAAGCATCATGTCTGAGTTAACTGATAAAGAAGGTGATGTCATACCTTTTAAATATTTTACTCTCGCTATGCAAAGCCTAGATACCAAAGGTTCCTTGCGTTACCCCCAAAAAGAGGCATTAAAAAAAGGCGATATGGTGATTTTTGTTTCGGATCTAAAAGGATCTCCGGATAAATTTAAGTTGGTTTACGAATTATCTTGCCCTGATAATTTAAAGGGCGGCTATTACGGTTCGCGGATAACCTATTCATTAACAGAAATTTAAAAAACCAGCCACGATATTTGGCAGAGAAGGAGGTGCGCAAAAGATTTCAGAATTTAAAAGACTTTTTAACTGTTTCAAGAATCTAGAAATGAACGGAGGTGAAAAAAGAATGAAAAAAATAATTATTTGTTTAATAGCAACTATAGCATTGGGTTTTCTCGCGACAAAAACAACCATGGCAGGCCCAGGCCCGTCTAAAACCCTAGGTACCGGCGCTTCAATCACAGATTCTGCTCCTGAGCTCGACATCGCGGTACTTAAGTTCGATGGGATCACTCCTAACCTTAACAATCCTTGGACTACGCCAGGCGTCCAAATATTAACCGGCACGCCGAACTTGGCTTTTGGCCAACTCGTGCACACTTACCTAGACAACTCCGGGAATACCAAGGATGCGGGCGTATGGTACAGCAAAGTCGTTTATATGGTGTCGGTCTATGCCTCGGGTTTCGGGAAGCGGTATCAAATCACCAGCACATGCGCGGGGTTAGGCTCTATTCCTGCATCTGCATTTGTGCTTACTCCAGTTTATGCAGATGGAGATAGATACCAATATCCGGATGGAACCTTTTCTCCTGCTCAAGGACCTCTGCGTAGTGGAGCCTCGGTAGGATCAGCGGGTTCTGCTGTTGGGACAAACAAGCTCATCTACCAAAGCGAAACACCAGGAACAGCCGCAATACTGCAATCCTGGTATTCCATACCAACTAAAAAAGCAGATGGTAGCGATCCTTATTCTGGTTGGGTAGGAATTCCGTTAACGCAGACACCTGGTAATTACTCTGGAAACGTGGTTATTTCAATTAGCGCGATATAACCTAAAATCTTTTATTTAAGATTTCAGGTTATTGTGTTTTGAAAACTCTGTAAGACCAGCAAGGTTGATTAAGATCAATCTTGCTGGTCGACGGAGGTATAAATCTTTAAAGCTTGAAAATAACGTAACATTATGATAATATTTAAGTAATGAAAAAAATACTTGTTTTA
>JAPLLP010000080.1:10212-11460 GCA_026387515.1 Candidatus Omnitrophota bacterium
ATACTTGTTTTAATCTGTGGATGGCTGTTTATTTATTCTACGGCCTTCGCCGTAGGAGTGATTGAGCTCGACAAGACAAAAATCAGGTTATCCATTTCTCCCGGCTCAAGCAAAAGCGGATATATAATGGTAGAGAATCCATCTGATGAGATCCGCCATGTTAAAGTCTACCTGGAAGACTGGCGTTACGCCTCCCAAGACGGCTCAAAAGAATTTTCACCTCCAGGGACAAGCGACCTTTCGGCAACTGGCTGGATAAGCTTTCTACCGGTTGAATTCGACCTGCTTCCTCTTGCTAAACAGAAATTAAGCTATACCGTAAGGGTTCCGGCTGGAGCCTTAGGCGGCCATTACGCGATTATGTTTTTCGAAATCGGAGAACCCAATAGGACTCCGGAAGGAATAGTTGTAAATTTAGCGGTTAGAATGGGCTCTTTATTCTATGTAGAGCCGGAAGGGACCATTAAGAAATTTCATCAACTCTCCAATTTTAATATTCAAAAAAATGAGCCCACTAACGGATTGAATTTAAGCCTGGATTTCCAAAATACCGGTAACGTAGATATTACCTGCGGAGGCACGTTCGATATTATTGACAAAAGGGGTAAAGTTTATGCCCGCGGGGAATTCAGTAAAGGCTATACCCTGCCCAGCGATACGACAAAACTTGTTGCCTCCTGGAAAGAGCCATTACCTCAAGGAAACTATGATGTGGTGGTTACGCTGGATTTAGGTAAAGCGCTTGAGGAGTTGCAGATTGGCCGCGGACCGATAGTGGTAAAAGAATCAGAGTTAGAAATAGGAGAAGCTGGAGAAGTGGTAAAAATAGGGCCCCTTAAATAATGAGAAAACCGATTATATTGTTATTAATAATTGGTTTTCTTTTTTTGTCTCTTGCCCCTCTTCATGCCAACGGGCAGATGAGCGAGTATCTCTGCGAACTCGGGATAAAATTCTATCGTGAGGGCCGATTCGATGAAGCGCTGGATGAATTTAAAAAGGCCTTAATAGTATAGCCCCATTACCGCCCTGCTTTAAAATACATCGGTATGATAGAACAGGCGCTCGGACAGGGACAGGAAGAGATAAAGGAAGTACCGAGCATCCCGGCTGTGATCAGCGGGCCGAGAATTACCATCCCCGAAAGAAAAGCGGTGCCTGAACCGAGCCTGCCTCCGGAAAAGATTGTCCTCCCTAAGAAAGCTATTACCAGAACAAAAACAAAAGAAATGACCTTAAAAGAGATAC
>JAPLLP010000009.1:0-1666 GCA_026387515.1 Candidatus Omnitrophota bacterium
AAAAAAAAAAAAAAAATGGTTTGAGGAAAAGCGTAAAGTGAGCGGCTTGAAAGCATTTCGAAAATTTTTATCAAGGTTCCTTAGGTACTACATCGTGGAGCAGGGCTTTAGGGACGGACTTATAGGATTTATGGCGGCATTTGGCGGAGGTTATTACCAGTGGATGACATATGTTAAATATTGGGAGATGCTTCAGAACGAGAGTAAAAATAAGTGTGACGGGCGGCCGGAATGTCCGCAACACTCTCAGTTGTAATGTATTGTCTCGATAGGATGAACCGATGAAGCTATCAATAATAATCCCGGCTTATAATGAAGAACAGTCTATAGGATCTACCATAGAAAGAGCTCTTAAGGCTAAGCCGGATATTATAAAAAATACAGGCATCGAAGACGTCGAAGTCGTTGTTGTAAATGATGGCTCTAACGATAATACTGAACATATAGCCGCACAGTATAAAGATGTGGTTTTGGTTTCATACGAGAATAATAAAGGATATGGCGCCGCAATAAAGCGGGGTTTCGAAAAGGCAAGCGGCGATCTATTGAGTTTTTTGGATGCAGATGGAACGTGCGACCCAGGCTTATTTACGGATTTAGTCAATACATTGATCAGAAATAATGCCGACATCGTAATAGGTTCCAGGCTTGGCCCGGGCAGTAAGATGCCTAAGGTGCGCAGAATAGGTAATGTTATCTTTGCTAAGATGATCAATTATTTCGGAGATACGAGTATAGTTGATTGCGCCAGCGGTATGAGAGTTTTAAGAAGAAGCGCCATTGCTAAACTTTATCCTTTGCCCGATGGGTTGCATTTCACGCCGGCTATGACATGCAGGGCAACTATGGGCGGAACGCTTAAGATAGTGGAGACACCAATAGAATACGCTGAAAGGGAAGGTAAATCAAAGCTGAGTGTCATAAAGGACGGACTCAGATTTTTAAAGATAATATTGCAGATGGCTCTGCGGTACAAGCCATTTAAAGTACTCCTGACCTTGGCGCTTGCTGTATGGATAGCCATGTGGATGTCTCTTAATATAAGGGAGCTCGTTGCCAAGGGTAATTTGCGCGATTATAACGTATTGGCCCATAGGTCATTGGAGGGTAAAAGAGCTTATGTGACCGGGGACAGGCTTTATGGATTTCTGGCATTCTGTAATGATAAGCTTCCCGAAGGTGCCACCTACAGGTGGGTCAAAACGGATAAGCCGGATCATGCAAGAAGAAGGGCCACATATTATTTATATCCACACCTTGAGTCTGAAGATGCGGATCTTGTGCTTATCTTTGATGTGCCATTTTCCGATCGATACGGCTATGAGCTATTCGCAAAGCTGGATGATACTCGATATATCCTGAAGAAAAAAATGAAGGGCATATAATGGAATCGCTTAGGCTTGTTGCTTCCATCCTCACCGCGACTTTTATAGGATGGAATATATTATATCTGGTATCGCTAAACAGCGTAAGACTAGATAGATCCGAAAAGCTTTTTATCTCTTTTGGTTTAGGCTTCGGGTTCATCAGTATGGAGATGTTCTTATTTCACTTTTTTGGAGTTAAATTTAGCCTGTTTTCAATTTTAATTTGGTGGGCTCCATTTGTCGCAGTAGCGGTCTTTGCGCATAGCCGTAGCCGACGTTTAAACGTCGGCTACGGCAAA
>JAPLLP010000009.1:1672-4670 GCA_026387515.1 Candidatus Omnitrophota bacterium
TCTTATTTTGTGGTATATCCTTCGAAGTTATTTATGCGTTCTTCAGGGCTATTATAAAACCTATAGAAGCGTACGATGCTATAGCCACTTACGCTATAAGGTCAAAGATCTTTTATCTTACCAGATCCATACCCCATGATTTCTTTTACGGTTTAAGCGCGTTATTCCCTCATCCTGATTACCCATTAAATATTCCTCTCTCCGAGACTTTTATTTATATGTTCATAGGTAATGTAAATGATCAGCTTGTAAAGGCGATATTTCCGCTGTTCTTCGTCTCCATATTAGGCATCCTCTATTTTGCGGTAAAACGATTGAGCGGGCGTACAGCCGCATTGCTGTTTACATTCCTTTTGGCGACCATTCCGCAATTCAATAATTTTGCGACTAACGCTTATCATGACGTTCCTTTTGCGTATTACTGTTTTGCCGGCACTCTCTTTCTCATCTATTGGTTTAAGGATATGAAGTCTTTGGGCTATTTGTATATTTCGGCGGCAATGACAGCTTTAGGCGCATGGACAAAGAACGAGGGTTTCGTATATTGCGTTGCAAACGTTATGTTGCTGTGCATATTTCTTTTCATGAATCGCCGCGTTATCAAGAGAAGAGACCTGGTTTACGGGCTTTCATATATCGGTGTTATTATTCTAATACTAGCGCCATGGTTATGGGTTAAGTTAACGGCAAATCTGGTCAACTCGGATGTTGGTTCGACAACTTTAGGCCAACTTAATCTGTTTAAGCAATTGTATAAAATATGGCCCATATTCTATGAGTTCCAAAGACAAGTCTTCGGACCTAAAAAGTGGAATCTGATATGGATAATATTTATTCTGTCGGCAGTTGTTTACCGTAAGAATATATTAAATGAACGTATGCGATACGTATCCATATCCATTGCGCTGATAATATCGGGATATATTTTTGCTTATTTGATAGGACGCGATGACATATGGCACATGGTTGGAACGACATGGAGCAGGATGCTTATACATTTTCTGCCCCTTACGGTTTACTGGTTAGCCCTTTTGTTGAGCAAGCCCGAAAAGGTTCAATAGATATGCCGATATGTCCAGTTTGCGGATCAAAGACATGGATAAAGCGCTACACCATAGGCGACTGGACAATAGATGAGTGTGTGGTCTGCGGTTTCGCTCATATCGATCCGATGCCTGTGAGGGAGAAGAGGGCTGAATGCTATTCCGAGGCCAAGGTCGTGGAGAGGAACATTAAGCGGAAGAATACATTACAGAAGCTCTCGAGATTCTTTAAGAAAATATTCAGCAAGATAACCGGGCGCGACAAGAGCGCAATATTCTATAAGAAGCTGCTAAAGCTTTTGTCTCCCAAGGCAAAAATACTTGATATAGGGTGCGGTGACGGCAGTTTCATATGTAAGGCAAAAGAAGATTTTGACTGCACAGGAATTGAGATATCCGGGTACCTCGCTTCTTTGGCTCAAGGAAAGCCCGGTATAAAAGTTATGACAGGCAATTTTCTCGATACGAAATTCGACAGAGAAGCGTACGATGGTGTGACCATGATATCGCTCCTAGAACATCTGGATGACCCCCTGCAGGCTGTGAAGAAATGTTTTGAGTTCCTAAGACAAGGCGGCGTACTGTTGATGAAGACGGTCAATTATGATTGCCTTAACAGGAAGATAAGGAAAGGCGAGTGGACGGGGTTTCGTCCGCCGGATCATCTGGTATATTTCAATCCATCGAATCTTGAGCTACTGCTGAAAAAAGCAGGGTTCAAAAAAATAAAGGTATCGGCAATGCCGTTTAATGATAGTATGTATTGCGAGGCGTGGAAGTAAGGTATGGATTCCCGCTTCCGCGGGAATGACAAAAAACTATAAGTAGCCGACATTTAAATGTCGGCTACGGCTATAGTCGAAAGGTGTACGAATGGAATATCTTTTTATAGACAGGGATGGAGTGGTAAATAAAGATCCGGGTGGTTGGACCAAGACCAACTACGTTACGGATTGGAAAGATTTTCATTTTGTACCCGGCACGCTTCAAGCGCTGAAGATACTTAAGGATAAGGGCATAAAGGTGATAGTAGCGTCCAACCAGGGCGGAGTGAATAAGGGGCTCTATACAAAGTCCCAGCTGAATAAGGTGAACTCCACTATGTTGAAGGAGATAGAGAAGGCCGGAGGAGGCGTGGAGGAGGTCTTTTACTGTATCCATAAGGATGAGGATAATTGTGCCTGTAGAAAGCCTAAGCCCGGAATGCTTGAGATGGCGGCAAAAAAATATGGTGTAGACCCAAAGACGACTTATTTTATAGGGGATGCGCCCAAAGATATATCTGCCGGCAAAAGAATCGGGTGCAAAACCGTCCTTGTGCTGTCGGGAAAGAGTTCGCGCGAGGATATCGAAGGTTGGGAGGATAAGCCGGATTTAGTATTTGAGAATTTGTTAGAGGCTGTTAAATATATAATAGCATAGTTGTAGCCGACGTTTAAACGTCGGCTACAACTTGCAATGACGAGGAGAAGACGCATGAAAGTGCTTATTACCGGTGGAGCGGGAATGGTGGGAAGCCACGCTGCCGAATATTATGCCAAAAAGAAAGATGATGTTGTAGTGCTTGACAACCTGATGAGGTCGAAATTATTCGGCTACGATAAGAGGAGCGTCGAATACAACTGGAATTATCTTAAGAGTTACAAAAATATAAAGAGGATCAAGGGCGACGTGAGGAATAAGCATGATGTGGTGACAGCTATAGGTAAGGGTGTGGATCTATGCATCCATACGGCGGGTCAGCCCGGCGTAGGATTGTCGTGCCAGGAACCTATGGAAGATTTCAGCATAAACGCTTTCGGGACCTTGAATGTGCTCGAGGCCTTGAGGCAGAAGAGTAAAGATGCCGCATTCGTATACTGCTCCACGAATAAAGTCTTCGGCGAGAATGTCGACAAGATCAAATTGATCGAAAAAGAGAAGAGATATGATTATGATGAGGTGAAAGGCGTGAC
>JAPLLP010000045.1 GCA_026387515.1 Candidatus Omnitrophota bacterium
GATGTATTTACGATGATGCGTAATGCCATTATGGCGCATAAAGAGAATGTGGATGTGCCTGCCTCCAATAACCTGAAGGCGATCATGGAGATCTTAAAACAGACCAATTATATCGATACCTATAAGTTTATAGAAGACAAGAAACAGGGCGTATTAAGGGTATACCTGAAGTATATAACCGGAAAATCCGCGATACGCAATATGAAACGCGTATCCCGCCCGGGCTTAAGGACGCACCTTAAGCGCGATAAGATCCCGATGGTATTGAGGGGCAAGGGGCTGGCCATTGTGTCAACCTCTAAAGGTATAGTTACAGACCAGCAGGCCAGAGAGATGGGCGTTGGCGGAGAAGTCATCGCTTATATTTGGTAAAGACATGTCTAGAATAGGAAAAAAACCGGTAGCAATACCGCAGGGAGTCAAGGTTGAAGTGAAGGACGCTAAGGTCTTTGTAGAAGGGCCTAAGGGTAAGTTGGATTATGCCTTTTCCTATCGGATAAATGTTGCCGTAAAAGATAATCAGGTAATCGTGACCAGAAATCAGGATACTAAGCTTGACCGTGCCTTGCATGGCTTGACCCGCGCGCTGATCAACAACATGATCAAAGGCGTGGTTGATGGCTATACCAAAGAGATGGAGATTATCGGTGTTGGTTTCAAGGCTCAGGTGCAAGGCAATAATCTAAACTTACTGCTAGGTTTTTCTCACCCCGTGGATTTTCCTATTCCTGAAGGTATCAAGATTGAAGCCCCCAAGCCTACGCAATTGGTGATTAGGGGTATAGATAAAGAGAAGGTAGGCGAAACAGCGGCCAAGATCCGCGCATTCTATCCTCCCGAACCATATAAAGGCAAGGGAATACGTTTTGCCGGAGAATACATCAAGAAGAAAGTCGGTAAGGCGGCCGCGGCAACGGCTAAATAATATATTATTATGAAGAGCAAAAAAGAATTATTACGTTTAAAAAGGCACAAAAGGATCAAGCTTTTGATGCGCACCTCAAGCGAAAGGCCAAGGATTGTGATCAACCGTTCGTTAAGGAATATTTCCGCGCAGGTGGTAGACGATACTAAAAATATAACCTTGTTTTCTCTGTCTACCCACGATAAGGAGATAAAAACTAAATTTCCCTCGGCGGGGAATTTGAAGGCCGCCCAATTCTTCGGGGAAGTCTTTGCGCGGCGGGCCAAGGAAAAAGGCTTAAGTAAAGTCGTCTTTGACCGGGCAGGTTATCTGTATCACGGGAGGGTGAAGGTTTTTGCCGAAGCCCTACGTAAGGGGGGCCTGGTTTTTTAGGCAAGGGAGTAAAATAAAAAATGCGCGAATTAAGAATCGAACAACCTTCGGATTATATTGAAAAAGTAATTGCTATAAATCGAGTGTGTAAGGTTACTAAGGGAGGTAAGAAACTGCATTTTAGTGCCCTGGTTGTGGTGGGAGATACCAAGGGGCGCGTGGGTTTCGCTTTGGACAAGGCAAATGAGGTTGCCGACGCCATCCGTAAGTCCCTGACCAAGGCCAAGAGAAGGATGATCAATATCCCCTTGACCGGCTCTACTATTGCGCACGAGATTGTGGGAGAGTACGGGGCTGCCAAGGTGCTTTTAAAGCCGGCATCCGAAGGGACCGGGGTTATCGCAGCCGGTCCGGTAAGGGCGATCTGCGAAGCAGTGGGAATCAAAGACATCTTGACTAAATGTCTCAGATCTAATAATCCCATTAATGTCATCAAAGCCACGGTTGAGGGTTTAAAGAATCTTAAGGTTTAGCACCGCACACAGTGCGGTGCTAAATTAAGCCTAAACGCCAAAGGCAGGCTAAATTTTAACATGGAAAAAAAGATCATCAAGGCAAAAAAGATTTTGAAAGATGTTCCGGTTAAGAAAAGCAAAGTTGTTTCCAGGAAGGCCGTAGTTCCGAAAGCGCAGATTGCTCAAGCAGGTTTCGGGCTTTATAATTTGAAGCCTCCCCGCGGGGCGCACAAGGGTAAAAGAATTCTTGGCCGTGGCCCGAGCTCCGGACACGGGAAAACTTCTACCCGCGGTTCTAAGGGGCAGACCTCGCGCTCAGGAAGGGCCACATATCCGGGTTTTGAGGGTGGGCAGACTCCTATCATCCGCAGGATACCTAAGCGCGGATTCACCAGCGTATTTAAAAAGTCTTATCAGATCCTGAATTTGGAACAGCTGGGGAAACTCAAAGAAACAGTTATTACCCCGGAGGTTTTAGA
>JAPLLP010000317.1 GCA_026387515.1 Candidatus Omnitrophota bacterium
ATGACCGCTCCATTGACCATTTTCTAAGGACGTGCAAATGACCGTTTGTTCTGTCCGTCCCTTACCGCGGTGGTTAAAGCAAGGGCTGCCGGACCATACAACAGCGGATATGTTACGGTTATTACGGGAATTTTCCCTGGATACGGTTTGCGTTGAGGCCGGTTGCCCTAATCTGACTGATTGTTTTGCCAGAAAGGAACTCACCTTTTTGATTTTGGGGGGTACCTGTACCAGGAACTGTTCATTTTGCAAGGTAGAAAAGAATATTAATCCTGAAATTGTAGATTTTCCCGAAAGGGCCGTTTCCGTTAATATGAGCCGGCTGGTCCGGATTCTAGGGTTAAGATATGTAGTGATAACTTCGGTTACGCGGGATGATCTTATTGATGGGGGAGCAGGAATTTTTGCGCAATGCCTAAAAGAAATCCGATGTCTAAGTGGAGCCGTCAAGGCGGAGGTATTGATACCGGATTTTCAGGGTAGTTCTTCTGCTATCAAGGCCGTGGTAGGATCAGGCCCTTGCGTAATCGGGCATAATATTGAAACTGTGCCGCGCCTTTATGCCGGCTTGAGGCCTCAGGCTGATTATGCGCGTTCTTTGGCAGTGTTAAGCAAGGCCAAGGATTCCAATGACAGGATACTTACTAAGTCTTCGTTTATGTTGGGGTTGGGTGAAAGCGAAACGGAAGTTATCCAGTCAATGCGGGATCTAAGGAACCACGGTTGTGATATCCTGGTCCTAGGGCAGTATCTTCGGCCGTCATTAAAACATTATCCGGTGCAAGAATTTGTCCTTCCGGAAAAATTCCAGGAATACGGGGACATAGCTAAGTCGTTAGGATTCAAATCGGTATTATCAAATCCTAAGGCCAGGAGTTCTTATAAGGCCGAAGAATTATATAACGAGGCAACCAGATGTACGACTTGATTATCATCGGGGCCGGCCCTGCGGGCCTGACCGCTGCGCTTTACGCGGGCAGATACCGTATGAACACCGTGGTCCTTGAGAAATTAGCCTGCGGCGGGCAGATCATATTTACCCCAACTATTGAAAATTTCCCGGGTTTTCCCGGCGGGATAGCCACGGACGAATTGATCGAACAGATGAAGAATCAAGTTGCCGATGTCGGGGTAAAGATCGAGTCAGATGAGGTTCTAGAAATAAGTCAGGCATCTGGGAGCTTCACCGTAGTAACTAAGGACAATACTCTATCGGCAAAAACTATAATAATCTCTGCCGGCGCCCAGACAAAACACCTGGGTGTTGAAGGCGAGGATAGATTAGCGGGCAGAGGTGTTTCTTATTGCGGTACTTGCGACGGGCCACTTTTTAAAAATAAGGACATTGTAGTGGTGGGCGCGGGAGACCGGGCTATCGAGGACGCGCTTTTCCTGACTTCTCATGCCCGAAAAGTTTCGATAATACACCGCCGGAATGAATTAAGGGCTTCCCGGATCTTGCAGGAGAAGGCGCGCAGCAACTTAAAAATTGAATTCGTGCTGGATAGCGTGGTGGAAGAGATTTTGGGCAAAGCGCGCGTAGAGGCAGTGAGGATAAAAAACCTGAAGACTAACCGAATAAGCGAAATCATCTGCCAGGGTGTATTTATCTTTGTGGGAATAAAGCCCAGTACGGATTTTTTAAAAGGTTTTATACAGTTAGATGAATCCGGATTCATCATCACTAACGACGAGATGGCTACATCCAGGTCCGGGATCTTTGCCTGCGGGGATTGCCGAAAAAAAACTTTATATCAAGTAGTGAATGCCTGCGGAGAGGCAGCGGTTGCCTGTTATGCGGCGAATAAGTATTTAGTAGAAGCCAGATAACACCCGGCCTTACCGGATAGGCCGGTGTGCACTTTCTGTGCAAGCGAGGACAAAGTGAACGATTTTCCCACTACAAATAAAAAACTCATTGATTGGGTAAAAAAGAGCGCTGAACTTTGCAAACCTGACGATATAGTATGGATCGACGGTTCGCAGCAACAGCAGGAGCTTTTGCAGAAAGAGGCAATAGCCCGGGGAGAACTTATCGAGCTGAACAGAGAAAAACTTTCGGGTTGTTTTCTGCATCGCACGGCTATTGATGACGTGGCCCGTACCGAGCACCTCACTTTTATTTGTACCAAAAATAAACAAGATGCCGGGCCGACTAATAATTGGATGTCTCCGGGAGCCGCCTATCGTAAAGCCAGGGCAATATTTAAGGGGGCGATGCGCGGCAGGACCATGTATGTGATACCTTTTTCTATGGGGCCGGTAGGTTCGTCTTTCAGCAAGATCGGCGTTGAACTTACGGATTCGCGTTACGTAGTCTTAAACATGTTGATCATGACCCGGGCAGGAAGCGCGGTATTGCGGCAGTTGGATAAAAACGATAATTTTACCAAGTGTCTGCACTCCAAAGCGGAGCTGGATATAAATAAACGGCTGATCCTGCATTTTCCCGAAGATAATATTATCTGGAGCGTAGGGTCGGGATACGGGGGTAACGCTCTATTGGGGAAGAAATGTTTGTCATTACGTATTGCCAGTTATATTGCCCGCAAAGAGCACTGGTTGGCAGAACATATGTTGATTATGGGTGTCGAGAAGCCTAACGGCCAGATACAATATATCGCCGCGGCTTTCCCCAGCGCCTGCGGTAAGACTAATTTGGCTATGCTGGTTCCCCCTGAAGGCCTGCGCAGAAAAGGTTACCGTATCTGGACGGTCGGCGATGATATCGCCTGGATGCGCGTTGATACTGATGGGGCATTATGGGCGATCAACCCGGAAGCAGGGTTTTTCGGGGTCGCGCCGGGGACTAATTCAAAGACTAACCCCAACATGGTAGAGACTATCAAGAAAAACACCATATATACTAATGTGGTTTTACGGCCGGATAAGACTGTGTGGTGGGAGGGGGCAGACGGGAAGTTTCCACAAGAAGGAATTGATTGGCAGGGTAAGTCTTGGAAGCCGGGAATGTTGGATGCCCATGGTAACGCGGTTTTAGGGGCGCATCCTAATAGTCGTTTCACCGCTCCGATAGTCAATTGTCCTTCCGCGTCTTTCAGGCTGGACCAGCATCATGGGGTGCCTATTTCAGCGGTCATCTTCGGCGGGCGCAGGCAGCACCTCGCTCCTTTAGTATATGAGGCTTTTAACTGGGAGCATGGGGTATTTATCGGAGCAACTATGGCTTCGGAGCGCACCGCGGCCCAGTCCGGGACGCTTGGAGAGGTGCGCCGGGATCCCATGGCCATGTTACCTTTCTGCGGCTACAACATGTCGGATTATTTTCGGCACTGGCTTGCCATGGGAAAGAAGATGTCCAAAACGCCGAAAATATTCCACGTTAACTGGTTTAGGACCAATAAAGAAGGTAGGTTTTTATGGCCCGGATACGGAGAGAACTTAAGGGTTTTGGAATGGATATTGGATAGATGCGATAATAAGATGGATGCCGCAGAATCGCCTGTCGGGCATATCCCCTATTACAAGGATATAGATTTGACAGGCCTGGATATTTCTTCCGAAACGATGCAGAAGCTGTTAGAGATCAACAAATTTGACTGGCTGGAGGAATTAAAAGGAATAAAAAAATTCTTCGCGTCATTCAATAAAAATTTCCCCAACGAGTTATGGCAGCAGTATAAACAACTGCAAGAACGTTTAAAGTAAATAGAGGCTATAGAATGGAGAATCGTCCCCAGGTATTATTAACTACGGATTTTAAAGATTCAAAACTCTTTAGGCGCGGTAAGGTGAGAGATGTTTATGACCTGGGGGATCAGCTGCTCATTGTATCTACGGACAGGATTTCCTGTTTTGATGTAATTCTGCCCTGCGGCATACCCAATAAGGGCAAGGTCCTCACACAGATATCCGCTTTTTGGTTTGACTTCATAAAGGATATTCTACCAAACCATCTTATTACCTGCGATGTTGAAGAATACCCGGATCAGGTGAAGAAGTATAAAAATGAATTAACGGGCCGTTCGATGCTGGTAATAAAGACCCTGCCGCTTCCGGTAGAATGCGTGGTGCGGGGATATCTCTCTGGCTCCG
>JAPLLP010000197.1 GCA_026387515.1 Candidatus Omnitrophota bacterium
CTCGGCAACATCATCAACCAATACGATCTTTTCGCCCACGCGCAGGTTAATCTTATGCCCTTCCTTTTTTAAGGTCGCCGAGCGGGTAAATGTGTCGTATTCCCAATTAATACCCCTGGAATTACATAGCGCGGCCAACGGCAAATAGGTTACCCCATTTATACTATAAGTAGGTAATGATCCCCCAATAGGAGCAGTGGCGCAGCCGAAGAAATTAAGTAGATAGAGACAAAAAACGAAGATCAGAAGTTTATATTTTTTTGGCATAAGTTATGTTGGTGGATGCCGTACTCACTGCTCGGCTTTTCGCCTCGCAACGTTCGTACGGCATCCACCATTTTTTCCCTTGTCGGGAAAAAATGGTGGAGGTGCCCGGAATCGAACCGGGGTCCCTAAGCAATCAGATAAAAGTCGCTACATGCTTAGTTTATCCTTTACGCTTACTCTTGCCCGCTCCGATAAACAGGATAAAGCAAGCCGCAGCCTTTTAGATCTTGCGGAGCCCCCAAAGGCAAACTGAACCCCGCCAGTCCACTAGTGCTCTATTTCACCCCGTGGACTAAGGCGAATAGAGGCATCAGCTTAGTGTAAGCTGACGGCTGGTACGCCCGCAACCCCCGTTGGAGCCATTGCTGGCTGAAACGAAAATACGCGGTTCAACACTGGTGTGTTTGCGTTTATATTGTGCAAGGATTGTTAACGCGGCCCACCCTGCGTCCGCGGCATGCTACTCTTACCCGACTTACCTAAGTCGAACCCTTTCACCCCCTCCTGTTCTTTATCGCCCGGCGCATCTCCAGATTCAACTCACGCTGTTTGATGTCCCTGCGCCGGTCATACAATTTCTTACCTTTAGCAAGCGCTAATTCTACCTTGGCAAAACCGCGATCATTAAAATACACCTTTAGCGGGACCAGAGTGAACCCTCTCTGCGTGATCTTTTCAGCCAGTTTTATTATCTGCCCCTTGTGCAACAATAGTTTTCGCGGGCGCGTAGGTTCCACGTTCATGTAGCTGGCCTGCTCGTAAGGGCTTATGTGCGCGTTAAATAAAATGATCTCGCCCCGCTCTAGACCAGCGAAACTATCGTCCAGATTGACGCGCTTATCGCGCAAAGATTTAACTTCCGAGCCTTTCAATTCAATGCCGCATTCAACAGTCTCAAGGATCTCAAAATCGCGGCGGGCCTTCCTGTTCGTAGCTAGCGTATTACTCATTTTATCATGAAGCGCATTAAATATAAACTTAAAAATATTGGTAGAGTGAACAGGCTTACGATATGGCCAAAGAATATCCCCTGGCTGATCAAAAGGTCATCTTTCTTGTAATTCCGGGTGATGATCGATAGCGTGGTTGCCGGGGGCACTGCCAGCTCTAAAATAATCAAAAGCCCGATCAATTCAGGCAGCTGCAACTTCGCAACCAGGGCTAAACCCAATAAAGGTAATATCACTAGCTTCACCAGGATAACTAGACTCATTGTTTTTAAATCTATATGTTTTAGGCGCACCACAGCCAGGCTTCCGCCAACCACGAACATAGCCAGCGGCAGCGTGCAATCTCCTATCATGCGTAAAGGTTTCATCACCACTTCGGGGAAAAACCTGTTTACCCCGAAAAATACCACAACCAGGCCTAAAATAGAGGCGATAACCGGCGGGCTAAACAACGCGCCCAGGGGAAACCTTTTATTCTCATGGAATGATAATATATAAACGCCTAAAGGGAAAACCAGCAGATTAAATCCGATGAGGAATAAAAACAAATATATAAACATGGTATCAGCCTTAACCTGCGGTAATAACGCCGCGATCAAAACCAGCGGCAGATACCCTGAGTTCTGAAAAGTAACCAGGCTTAAAAACTGCACCTTATGCTGGGCGCCTTTGATAAATCCGGTAAACAAATAACCCACCGCAAGCGCCGCGAGGGTTATAACTACGCTCAATAAAGGAAAAATCCACCAGTTAGGATATATATCAAAACGAAATTCTTTTATCAGCTGGCAGAAGATAAGTGCCGGCAGCGTCACCTCCATTGCCAGCCTGCTTAATGTATCCAGACAGTCCTCTCCCAACACGGAGCTTTTTACCAAAAAATACCCTGTTGCTCCGAGCAGGAATATCTGTGCCACGGCCAATCCGGTGATCTTAAAAGACTCTAAAAACACTCTCTTAGCCCTTTCACAGCAGTGAACACCGGCCAATCCGATATGGCCGGGTACCTTACATTTGCTATTATATCAGTTAACTTAACCTATCGCAATCGTTTAATTTGGAAAAGGCAGAGTTGACAGAACTACAAAGGTAGGATATACTTGGAATGATTTTGCGGGGGTGGCGGAATGGCAGACGCGCTGGTCTCAGAAGCCAGTGTCGCAAGACATGAGGGTTCAACTCCCTCCTCCAGCACCAAATTGTAAGGTTGACCCCAAAGGGCCTGCTTTAATCCAGCAAGATGGTAAAGACTGAAGTTTTTACGTCGCGGTTTAATAGGTGTAGTTAGAATTAAATTCCTCAGCCGTTCATTTTCAATCTTAGATTCCGCATCAAGGGCTACTGCGGCAAGCTGGGCACCTTCGACCGCCAAAGCAGTTTGGTTAACGAACATCTCTAATATATGTAACTGCTCCGGATCAACAAATTGTTTATCCTGGGCCGGGAAAACTCCCAAAACCCCCACTGTTTTTTCTGCCCCCGCAAAAGGCAAGTACATACCGCTTGATCCGGGCAGAGTTTCCGTGTTTTTTCCCGCGGTCTTTTTATGTTCAAATACCCACTGCGCGACGGCAAGTTCATTCGGATCTAGCGCTAATTGCATAGCTTCGCCAAACTTAGCTACCAGCCTCCTGTTTCTGTCCGGAATAAAAATAACTACCCTGCATTTAAAAAAATCTTCGATGTGCGAAAGCGCGATCTTAAACAATTCATCGGGATAAGAACTTTTTGAAAGCTCGCGACTTAGAGCATATAGCGTTTTAGTCCTATCTTCACGCGCCATCAAGGAAATGGTTTGACGCCTGAGTTGGCCGGTTAAATGTGCTATCATAAAACCAACACCCAACATAACTATAAATGTGAAAACATACTTGCCCGGTTAAATGCGCTATCATAAAACCAACACCCAACATAACTATAAATGTGAAAACATACTCAACATCCCCTACCGCAATAGTAAAATATGGCGGAACAAAAAAGAAATCAAAGAATAACACGCTAAAAAACGACGCCAACATGGATATACGACGCCCATACCGGAACGCAATCCAGGTTACGCCAAGAAGGTAAACCATAATTAAATTAACTAACGACAGGTGGAACAAAGACAGAACCCAGTCAACTAAAGAACAAATAATAACAATACCGATAGCCAGAGCGAAATTTTTCCAAGAAAAAGGAATCGGGGCGGATGATCTAAGTTTAACCGATTCCTCGGTATCACCGCTCAATAAATACAGGTCAATGTCTTGGCATTTACGGGCCAACTTGTCAAATATTGAGCCAAAAATCAATTCCCTCAATCTTGGTTTTCCGGGCTTCCCAATAATTATCTTAGTTACATTTTTTGAGCGGGCGAATGAAATCAATGTTTCTGCGATATCCTGACCGCTAAGCGTCACTACTTGCGCGCCCAATTTTTCCGCAAAATTAAGCATCTCGGACACCCTGCCTTTATCTTCCGGGCGTAACCCGGCAAGAGGTTCAACATATGCAACGATCCACTCTACTCCCACATCTAAAGCGATGCGCTTACCCGCCCTAATCAATCCCATAGCGGAAGGGCTAGGGCTGATACAAACCAAAAATCTATCCCGCACATTCCAAACTTTCGAAACCGCGTGCTCCTTTTTATAAGACATAAGCTTTGAGTCCACA
>JAPLLP010000174.1:0-2571 GCA_026387515.1 Candidatus Omnitrophota bacterium
AGGTACATTACTGATAGGAACCTTCCTGACAAGGCAGTGGATTTGATAGATGAGGCTGCTAGCCGGCTGAGGATCGAGATTGACAGTATGCCTCAGGAGATAGATATTGACCAGCGTAAGCTTATCCAGCTTGAGATCGAAAGGCAGGTTTTAAAAAAAGAGAAGGACAAAGATATAGAGGGGCTCAAGGGTTTGCTTGAGGACAAAAAGAAAAAGTGGGAGGCTCAGAAGGCGGTTATCCTTAATATTCGTCAGATCAAGGAGAAGATTCAGGATGCCAGAAATGAGGCTCAAGGAGCGGAAAAGGTCGGTAATCTAGATAAGGTAGCCGAAATCCGTTATGGGCAATTAATTGAGTTGGAGCGGGAGTTAAAGAAACGCAATGACGAACTGGCAAAGTTACAGAAAGACGCCATACTGCTTAAGGAAGAAGTTGGTGATGAGGATATTGCTAGGATTGTTTCGGAATGGACCGGAGTGCCTCTAACTAAGCTTATTGAGGCAGATACGGAAAAACATCAGTAGGGCCCGTTCGGGCTTAGGGGATGAAAAACGGCCCCTAGGTTCCTTTATATTTATGGGGCCGACAGGCGTAGGCAAGACTAAATTAGCCAAGGCCTTGGCCTGGTTCCTATTTGATGACGAAGATGCCCTGGTGCGTATTGATATGTCTGAGTATATGGAGAAATTTTCCGTATCCAGGCTTATCGGGGCTCCCCCGGGATATGTCGGTTACGAAGAAGGGGGGCAGCTTAGCGAAAAGATCCGCCGCCGTCCATATTCGGTAGTGCTATTGGATGAGATTGAAAAGGCGCACCCTGATGTGTTTAACATATTATTGCAGATTTTAGATGACGGCCGGCTTACCGATAGCCAGGGCCGCACCGTGAATTTCCGCAATACGGTGATCATCATGACTTCTAATATCGGCCAGGAGATTATCCAGCATCAAGCTGAGATAGGGTTTAAGAGTTATGATAAGGATGATTCATTCCAGCAGATGAAGGATAAACTGATGGAAGAGGTAAAGAAAGCCTTTAGGCCGGAATTTATCAACCGTATTGACGATATTATAGTATTTAACCTTTTGTTTAAGGAAGAGGTGGATAAGATATTAGATATTGAGCTTGAGCCGATTTATCAGCGGCTTAAAGCCAGGGGGATAACCCCGAGTATTACTAAAAAAGCCAGGGATTTTATTCTGGACAAAGGTTTTGACGTCAATTTCGGCGCGCGTCCCTTAAAACGCACCCTACAGAAACATATCCAGGATTATCTGGCGCTGAAATTATTAGAAGGTAAGGTCAAGGAAGGGGATAAGCTTGTTCTGGATGTTGACAAAGAAGCTATTTATGTTAAAATTAACATTTAGCATTGAGGGCTTGAGAGTGCTAACACCGAGGTTAAGATGACCAGATCAGTTGATTACGATAGTAGAAGAAAGGCTATTTTAGCCGCGACTATAAAGCAGTATATTAATGAAGCGCTGCCTATTTCTTCCGAAGATATCTGCGAGAGCTTTTATCTAAGTTCTGCGACAATCCGTAATATATTCGCGGAATTGGAGGATTCAGGGTACCTGGCTCAGCCCCATACCTCCGCGGGTAGAGTTCCTACGGTAAAAGGGTACCGTTATTATGTGGATTTTCTGCTTTCTCAGTTTGAGCTTTTGGATGAGGAGAAGGAGCGCATTGTTAACGAATATCATCGTCAAATCAGCCGTTTGGAAGATGCCTTGGAGTTGACCTCGGATGTATTGTCGCAGATCACGCATTATACCAGCATCGTCTCTTTTTTAGAATGGCACGATAAGTTTTTTTATAAGGGGATAAGCTCGATACTGGAGGAGCCGGAGTTCCAGGATGTCGGCCGGATGCGGCTATTGATCAACATGCTTGAGGAAAAAGAGCGGCTGCTTGATATTATTAACAGGGATTTTAAGGAAAAGGTGAAGGTTTATATAGGACAAGAGCTAGGTTTTAGCGGGATGGAGGGTTGCGCCTTGGCGGTTTCCAATTATTCATTGAATAACCGGCCGATAGGCAGGATCGCGGTCCTGGGCCCGGCGCGTATGAAGTATGACCGGATCATACCCGCCCTTGAATATATCTCTAACGTCCTGGAACATGTGCTGGAGGAGATCTAGTGGAAGAAGAGAAATTAGTTAATTTAAAAGAATCGGAGTACAAGAAACTCAAGGAAGACGCTCAGAAGGCAGTTGAGTATTGGGACAGGCTATTGCGCCTGCAAGCGGATTTTGAAAATAACCGCAAGCGTCTGGAAAAAGAAAGGCAGGATTTCTTTAAATTCGCTAACGAAGGGATTATTACGGAATTATTGAACGTGCTTGATGATTTAGGCCGGGCAGTAGATCTGGCTGAATCTAAACATCAAGACCTGGCGGCATTTTTAAAAGGGGTGGAGATGATCCTGGCGCACCTGTATGAGATGCTTAAAGAACATGGTGTTAAAGCCATTGAGGCAGAGGGTAAGTTGTTTGACCCTAACCTCCATGAGGCGCTCATGCAGGTAGAGGATAATTCCAAGGCGGAGAATACGGTAGTTGAAGAA
>JAPLLP010000174.1:2597-3431 GCA_026387515.1 Candidatus Omnitrophota bacterium
TGCTTAACGATAGAGTGCTTAGGACGGCAAAGGTGAAGGTTTCGAAAAAAGGGAAATAAACGTTATTGGATCCACTGCTACACCCCGCGCTGATCGGAATTGCGCGGGTGTTAACTTACTGTTAAGGAGGTACTAAAATGGCAAAAGTTATCGGTATTGATCTGGGGACTTCAAATTCGGCGGCGGCAGTCATGGAGGCGGGGAGGCCCGTAATAATCCCTTCTGCGGAAGGGGCGGGAGTTGCTTCGGGCAAGGCCTTTCCTTCTTACGTGGCCTTTACTAAAGACGGACAGCGCTTAGTGGGTGAGCCGGCGCGCCGGCAGGCAGCCATAAATGCCGAAGGCACGATTCAGGCGGCCAAGCGTAAGATGGGAACGGATTTTCATTTCAAGGTTTTTGGCAAGGAATATACGCCGCAACAGATATCTGCATTTATCTTGCAGAAGATCAAGCAGGATGCCGAGGCCTACTTAGGCGACAAGGTAGAAGAGGTGGTGATTACCTGTCCGGCGTATTTTGATGATAATCAGCGTACGGCAACTAAGGATGCCGGAGAAATAGCGGGATTAAAGGTCCTGCGTATAATTAATGAACCTACTGCGGCGTGCCTTGCCTACGGTTTAGACAAGGCCCAGAAGGCGCAGAAGATCATGGTTTTTGATTTAGGAGGGGGAACGCTCGATGTCACGATTATGGAGATGGATCAGGGTGTATTCCACGTGCAATCAACCTCCGGCGATACACAGTTAGGCGGTACCGATATGGATAAGGTTTTACTTGAGTTTATTGCGGGTCAATTCAAGCGTGAATCCGGTTTAGACCTGATGAATGATA
>JAPLLP010000089.1 GCA_026387515.1 Candidatus Omnitrophota bacterium
GTACCATAAACTTCGGAGGTCCCGGTTTCAACCGAAACCTTATCGTATGTCCAAACCTCATTACCGCTCTTGTTCTTGGTTATTATATTGGGCGGGCCGAAAATCTCCAAAATATCATTTTGCGAAGTCTGGTTTTTGATTATTTTGCTTTTAGCCATGCCCGGAGTGAGATTGCTCTTTTGAACAGGTTGGACGCTGGCGCAACCCAGCAAAAATAAACTGATCATCGGTAATATTAACCATTTATTCATATGTAGCCTCCTTCGCAGTAGCGAATGCCGGCCGATCCGATAAAGCCGGGCATAATGTATTTATGGCGGAGAGAGGATTTAAACCTACTCCGCCAAAATCCCCCCTATTGGATAGGGACGTGTCTTAAAAATAGAATAATACCTACGGCAATTGAGTTCAGGCACGCTAACACCACCACTCCGGCAGCGATATCTTTGACTATCTGTATCCTGCGGTCGTACTGGTCAGTGTGCATGTCGATCATCAACTCGATCGCGGTATTGAATATCTCCGTCAAAAAAACGATCGTAATTGTAACACAAAGTATGGTTAATTCAATCCCTTTTAACTTCAGGTATAAGCCCGCGCAAAAAGCCGCAATGCCGGCGATAAAGATGATACGCATATTGCGGTGAAAGAAAAAAAGGTAGAATATTCCGCGTAGGGCTACCCTTAAACTTCCCGGAAATCCTCCTAGGCTTAAAAGGTTACGAATAAATTTCTGGCGTTCTTCCTTATTTTTTTCTGTAGGCATCAAGGTATTTATCGCAGTATATCTGTTTGTTTAAGATTAATTCCGCCGTAATCAGCGCATCCATAAGGTCAATATCCTTGGGGTCTAATATAGCGCCGTCTAAACCATGCGCCACTGCCATGGTCACGAATGTCCGGTTGACCAGGCTGCGTACGCAGGTGCCCTGGGAGACGTTGCTTAGGCCCACGATTGTTTTTAGGCTGGGATCAGAGATGATCTTGAACTCGCGTATGGATTCCAGGATATCTTTCATCTGCGCCTGGGCGACATTTACCGGCATCACGATCGGGTCCAGGTATAAGTCTTCAATAGGAAAATCCTGTTCCGAACAGTAAGCTACTATTGTGGCCGCCAGTTCCATGCGTTGGTCTTTGTTCTGAGGTATGCCCTTAGCGCTGATGCATAGCCCGATAAGCTTGGCTTGGTAATCTTTAGCCATTGGCACCAGGATGCTCAGTTTTTCGCTATCCGCGGTGGTGGAATTTATGACCGCCTTATTTTTTAATACCTTTAACCCAGCTTCGATCACCTTGGGCTTACTGGAATCCAGCGCCAGAGGTTTATCGGTCACCTCTTGAATTACTCCTACCAGCCAAGCCATATCGGTGACAGGATCGCGCGAACCAGGGCCGCAATTCACATCCAGGGCATCAGCTCCGGACTCGATCTGCTCCCGGGCGCATTTTTGGATCACCGCCTTATCTTTTTCTTTTAAGGCCTTGGAGATGTTTTGATACATCCCGTTTATCAACTCGCCTATAATAAACATCTTCCCTTCCTACTTTTTATAGAGATTATCCATGTATTTATTGATTTTTTCTATTGCTTCGGGGTGGCGCATCACCAGGATGTCGGCACCTGCCTGTAACAGCGCCGTAGCGGTTATAACTTCCCAGATAATACCTCTGTTTTGTTCCGCTCCCCACTCCGGGAATTCCTGTCCTGTTGCCCTGGCCTCTTTTGCCCTCCAGGCCTCCTGTCCTACAAAACAGATAAAAGGGGAAGCAACAGTTTTATCTCCTGCCAGGGCTGCCAAGCGGCAGCGCTCCATGATAGAATAGGCGTATTCTAGGCCATAACCTAAGGCGCCGATAGTGGGATTTATCACGATCCTCTCCAGGGGTAATCCCATATCCGATATAAGGATATTCAGTTGTTTGGCTATATTTATATCTATGGGCGATTCGGCAATAAGGTTATGTCCGTCTGCCAATAGCGCTACTGTGAGTGTTTTATAGCTGTCTTGCACTGCGTCGCCGATCAGACACCTCTCTCCCTTACTCGCCTGCGAACAGGCCGGGAGCACGGCATTATCTTTAGCATCGTCGCCGCAGCCGAGGATTATTAAGGGCACATCGACCTTCTTTAATATATCCACGATGAGCTTTGCCTCTTGTTCGGGAGACTTATTTCCAAAATCAGGGTGCGCCCCCTGCAGCCTCAAACAGATTAATTGCGCCTTAAAATCTTTCACGCATTTCTCGGCCCATCTAAGCGGGTCTTTTAGGCAATCTCCGTATGCGTCAGTGAGGTGTTTTGGCCAATCAAGCGGCGGAGTATCCCAGACCTCAAAGGCGACTATGCTTTTTTGCGGTAGCGCCCCTTCAGCAAATAAGAAAGGTAGGGTTTTTTGGCCCCCCACCTTGATAACCCGGCTTCTTGTGCCACCTTCTTCTTTGGTCGCTCCGATACTGACCGTGTTGATCGTGCCTGACCATTTTTCGAACATTAACTCTGCCATAGCTTGTCTCCCAGGGTTCTCAATTTCACCAAGAGCGGTGCGTCATTATTCAGTTCCAGCACTGAATTGCCGTTCAGGCTTATCTCTGCGAGTTGTTCATCAACCGGGAGCTGGCCGATTAAGTCGAGCCCGGTACTTTTTATTTTTTCTTTTTCCAAGCCCCTTTCAAAACGGTTAACCAATAGCAGCCTGTTTCTTATGTCGATTTTAAGCTCTTGTGCCAATTCGTTAATGCGCCCGGCAGCCTTTAATCCTACGGGCGTGGCATCCGATATTACCAGTAGAGTATCTGCCTGGCGGGTAGTACGCCTGGACAGGTGCTCCAGGCCCGCCTCGTTATCTATTATTACATACTTATAGTCTTTAATCAACCTTGACATGACATTACGCAATACGTTGTTTACATAGCAATAACAGCCGGGGCCTTCGGGTTTACCCATGGTCAGCAGGTCAAAGCCCTCTGCTTCATAGACCGCTGATTGTACCTTATATTCGATGAATCTATCTTTAGTCATGCCGGCAGGGATATCCTGCGGGCGCGAGGCGACCTCATCTAGAATAGTGCCGATAGTCTCGGGAACCTTTATTCCCAACACCTCGCCGAGATTGTTATTCGGGTCAGCGTCAATAGCCAGAATAGAGTTAACCTTTCGCTCTTTGAGCATCCGTACCAGGAGTCCGGCAATAGTAGTTTTACCTGTTCCTCCTTTTCCCGCCAAACAAATAGTATAACCCATTATTTTCCTATATTAGGGAACAGGGATAGATCCGTATGCGGGAAGAACAACGCCGCCATATATTCGTCCATGTATCCCGGTTCAGTGGATAGTTCAAGATAAGCCATTTTGCGCGCCACTTCATCGGCTTTCTCACGCGCCTCTTCTGACAGAAGGGCTTCCCGTGCCCCTGCCAAGGAACTATTCCCTATAAATTCAAACTTTTTCTTATTCATATCCGGTAATAGCCCGATCGAGATTGCCTTTTCCATGTCTAGATAAGTGCCAAACCCTCCGGCGATAAAGATCTTTTTTATATCGTTAAAGCTAAAGCCCATATGTTTGATCAGGATGGAAAGCGCTGAATATATCGCTGCCTTGGCCCGCTTTAGGTTTTCAATATCAGCTTCGTTGATCACAATGGGTTCTCCTGTGCCGGATTTTTCTTTGGGTACTACTATGAATTCTCGGACATTATCCCTCTGGCGGATAAGGGCGCATTTAGAGTCTTTTATTTCCCCTCCCTTGTCTAAAATACCTGCTTTGAGCATTTCGGAAAGCAGATCAATATACCCGGAGCCGCAGATCCCTAACGGTTTAGTGTTACCGATAACCGAATAAGAGCTTTCCAGGGACCCGGGAGAAATCCGTATTTTTTGGATCGCCCCGTTTGACGCGCGCATGCCCGCGGATACCCCGCTTCCCTCAAATGCCGGGCCGGCAGAAGCCGCGCAAGAGATCAGAAATTCCTTGTTCCCTATGACGATTTCTCCGTTGGTGCCGATATCGATCAAGACAGAAAGCTCTTCCTGTTTATATAGCCCACTGGCAATTACCCCCGCGGTGACATCGCCTCCCACATAACTGGCCACTCCCGGCAGGCAAGTTAATAGCCCGCGGGGATTGATATGCAATTCAACTTCAGACGCGCGTAACACCGGAACAAAATTTAAGGTAGGCACATAGGGTTCGCGGCGGATATAAGTCGGATCAACGCGGAGCAATAAATGGATCATGGTGGTATTTCCGGCGCAGGCCACGCAGGTCACATCGTTTAGGTCGATGCCTTGTTCTTCGACTAGGGATTTGATCATTTGGTTCATATCGTCTATTACTGCCTGATGTAATTCCTGTAACCCATCGCTATTCTTGGCATAGACAATACGGGTGATCACATCACTGCCGAATGCCGCCTGTTTGTTGTAGGTGGCTTTGGTGCCCAGGATCTTGCCGGAAATCAAATTTACCAATTGCCCGCTTACGGTGGTGGTGCCGATATCGAATACAAAACCAAAATTCCTGGCAGATGTGTCTTGGGGTTCTATAAGCATGATTTCTGCCGTATCGTTCTTTTTCCCCACGGTAACCGTAATCTTCCAATCCGAAGAGCGCAATAGTTCGCTCAGATTTTTAATGCTGGTAAGGCTGGTATGGCTCACCAAAAGCCCGCTCTGGTCATTCAATTTACGCTCCAGCCGGTCAAGGTCGCTCAATTTATCTTCCAGGGTCGGCGCGGGCAGTTCCAGATAAAACTTGCGGGTAAAGGCGAGATGTTTAAATTTAGGGTTTTCATGTATGTTTATCTCTTCGATATCTTCAGGCTCGGTATAATCTTTTTTGAGCCGTTGGCTTACTTCTTCTTGGGTTAATCCTTCGAGATTAAGGCGCGACTGTTGGGGAATCTGGACCTCCAGGTCGCTAAGCACCTCGCTTACGCAGGCCAGGTATATATTTTGACCTTTTTCTTCCTGGCTAATGTGGCCGGATGACTGCGTTAATACCTGTCCCTTTTTTACGATTACCTTGCATCTGCCGCAGACCCCGTCGCCTCCACAGGAAGAGTTGATATAGATCCCGGCGGAAATCGCCGCGGTGAGGATAGTCGCATCTTTGGCCACTATTACCGTTTTATCATCCGGGTAAAAATGAACTCTGAATTTTTCCATTTATGCTAAATTAGGATTATTAAGCAGGGGGATAAAGCAGGATAATCCGTGGTTTAAAAGATCGAGGTTCTCCTTTTCGTTTAAACGCCGGATCACCGGCTCAACCAGTGCCAGTTCCGATACAGCCTTAAATTCATCTTCGGTCATGAAGTTACTGAAAATTTTCAAGCCGAAATTGAACTGGCTGTAACGAATAGGGATAATCGCGTAGCAGAAATTTATGATATCTTTCACGCATACCCTATCTCGTGCCTGCATTGTTCGCCGTAACTCTTCCTCATTTTCAAGGAAATATATGTAGTATGAATCCTGGTGATATTTAGGGCTGATAGGTATGAATCTGAGCATCTGGTCCCTGTTAGTAAAGATAAAATAAAACGGATACGAAAAATCCGGGTTAGAGAATAATTTTCTAAAGGAGATAGAAAGAATGTCCTTTTTGGTTGCGCTGATGATTTTCTTGCCCACGTATTCCATAAAAAACGACGCGCTTTTGAAGTCATTGTTTTTGACCAAATCCATGTATTCATCCGCGACGAGAGAACCTTCTACTATCAATCCTTTTGGGGGGTGGACCAGATCCAGGAGTATGTTTCTGGCGATGTATTTGTCTTCAATTTTTAACTCCTTAGAGGTGGCTAGGTAACCATTATTTTCTCCGGATAAGACAATATAGTTATCTTTGAGTATTTGAGTAAGCATGGAAGATCCTTATTGTAGGTTTTTCAGGAATCCGGGAATACCTGCGGCCTCTTTCGGGCCAACGATTACTTCCCATCCGGATTGTTCCTGTAGGTCTCCGCTTAAAACCGCCACATATCCGGGGATGATTACGCGTTTATGCGACACCGCATCAGAGACAGCGCATTTTTTCATCGCCGCGTTGATTTTTTCCGCATTAAATTTTTCCGCCGCCCAGGCAGTCAAAACCGACATCCCTTCGGTATCTACGCTCAAGATATAGGAAGGGATCTTACTTGCTTCTACTTCTCCCAGGACCGTGTAATAGGAAAGGGAGAAATTCGTGGTGACTAAGAGCGGGGATTTTTCGCTGGCCTGGCCGATGGGGTAGAGCTTTGGCTCTATCTGTAAGGGTTTTTGCGGGTCGGTATAGATATTCTGCCGCAGGGTCAACAATGATAACGCAGACCAGGAGGAAATATTCTTAATTAGAACAATCCCGGCATATTTCGATATATAAGTAGCTGCTTCAATTGTCTCTTGGTAAGGGTCGCTGTTCTCTGTCACGGCAATAACCGGGAACCCCAGGCTGCGCATGGATTTTTTTAAGGCCTGGCGCCTTATTTGGGTCAGGTCCCAGATCTTATCGGCCACCGGCTTATCTTCTGTATTCAGGATTAAGTCCGTGACGCCGCGCTTATTTAATTCTATGGTCAACCGGGAAAGTTCATCCAATCCTTTGGCGCTCGCCACCAGCGGGCATTTGCTATCTTGAGCGACCTTGGCAATCTCGTCGATATTATCAAAGGTTAAAGGAAATAATAGCGGTTTTTTATTCTGCGATATCTTAGCCGCCTGGCCTAATGATTGATGG
This sequence comes from Candidatus Omnitrophota bacterium, assembly GCA_026387515.1. The sequence continues at coordinate 6,725 of JAPLLP010000089.1, forward strand.
TCTTGACTCATAAGTACAAGGCCGAGGTTCGTATTCTCTAAGACTACCCCTAAGGCTTTTAGAAATCTGTCTTTATCCTTTTTCTGTTTTATTGCTATCAGGTTGACGCTTAATTTTTGTCCCACCCGCTCGAAAGAAAATTTATTGATCTGGAGCACGTTTCTCTTTATTGTATTATCGTCAAGGTCGTCTTCAATGATAAAGCCAATTGCGCAAGGGCGGTGGAATTTTTCTTCATGCCTGAATAATACGGTTTCATTTCCTATCTCTAATTTATTTTCGCCTTCCCCGATCGATATTAGCTTAATCGGCGGTTGAGACGAGGCCTCAAGCGCCTTCTTAGCCTCCGGACTTAAAAAAGGGCACTTGTCTATGCTGACGGATTTTTTCGCCAACTGCATGGCAAAGGCGAGGCATGTGGAGAATCCGCATTGGCGGCAGTTAGTTTTGGGAAGCAGTTTATAAATATCAAGATTAAGCGCGTTAGTCCTAAACAATCTTCTCGCTAAAATTTCGGAATCGCTGTGGCCTTTTAAAGCGCCAAGGTTATTAATCAAGTTCTCTTTTAGGGTAAACTCGGCCTTAGCATCATTTTTTTTATTGCGGAAAAGAATCCTTATATTATTCGCCGGCAACTTCTCTATATTTCCCTTGCCATAGGTAGAGCCGGTAGCCAACTGTAATCCGTCGATCAGGCAGGATTTTGGTTTTTTGTCCGCGCCCCAGACCTTGACCTCCAAGCCAAAATATTTTTTCGCCTTGAGTTTCTCCAATGCCAGTTCTCCGGCCAGGACCCCAAGCACTAAATATGGCCCCAGATGGCCATGGAATTTTACCGCTTCTCTTAAATTTATTTTTTTAGGCACAGATTATTATTTGTTTATTAAAGACGCAAAATACCCGGCACCGAAACCATTATCGATATTTACTACCGTCACTCCGGGGGAACAACAGTTAAGCATACTCAGTAATGCCGACAGGCCTTGGAAATTTGCCCCGTATCCGCAGCTTGTGGGTACGGCAATAACCGGAGAGCTCACCAATCCGCTTACTAAGCTAGCCAGCGCGCCCTCCATCCCCGCGACCACGATGATTACTTTGGCCTTTTGAATGTCTTTCAGGTTACGCATCAGCCGGTGCACTCCGGCAACTCCCACATCATAGAGCCTGCTTACGCAATTACCCATTACTTCCAAGGTAACAGCTGCTTCTTCAGCTACCGGGATATCCGAGGTCCCTGCTGAAATAACTAATACCGAACCCTTTTTGAAGGTATTTTTACCGGGCCTCCAATAAGCTAACTTGGCCCGGGGGTTGTATTTTAGCGCGGGAAAATAAGTCTTGAGCCAGCGGTAGGTTTTTTCGTCTAATTTGGTTAAAAGTATCTCTTGTTTCTGCTTGAGTAGTTCCCGTACAATCTTTTTTAATTGTGTTTTTGTCTTTCCGGGGCAAAAGATGGCTTCAGAGTACCCCCGGCGCTTTGGCCGGTCCACGTCTAATTTGGCGAAGCCTAAGTCTTGGTAGCCACAAGGAAAAACCATTTAATCCTTCAGTATTACCGTAATTATCAGCCCGATGAGAATGAACGCCAGGATATAGAAATCGTTGAAATAGAAAAAATCGCTTAATCTGTCACCAAAAGTGTATCTATCTTTCGTCGACTCTTTATGTTGTTGCGGCCTGACCTTTTTTCTATGGGCTTCTATCTCCTGCCGTTTAAAGCGTAAATACACTCCGCCTATTTTGTATGCGGGTATGGCCCCGGAATCAGCCAGGTTCATTACATCTTTTTCGGATATCCCCAATAGCCCAGAAACTTCTCTTATGGTCAATAATTTCTCTTCAGACATGGTTATTTTACTTTCTTACCTCTCCGGAGGCAACCCAGGTGTCTATGGCCTTTCGCTCGAATTTCCAGTTTTCTCCCTCTTTGATCGCCGGGATCTTCCCTGAATTTGCCCATTCCATGATCGAATTCAGGTCTAGTTCCAGATAGCGAGAGAGTTCATCGGTGTTAAGGAAATCGCGCAGCATAAAACACTGACCCTCAAGTATCGCCCCTTCTGCAATATTTAATTTTGCCGGGTAGATTTTCCCTTCTACGATCGCGCTAGGCAGAAGTGTCAGGCGATGCCTGGCAGTAATGGTTCCTTTTATCCTACCTCCTACTATGATGTTGTCTCCGATGATATCCGCGAATACTACTGCTGTTGGCCCGATCGTAAGATTCCCTTTAGTATCCAGATTTCCCTCAAATTTACCATTGATGCGTAAGTTTACCGAGTCCTTGAAACTTAGAGTTCCCTGCATTGCAGCATCAACATCCAACGTCTTTTCTTCGGTTTTTTTCCTGTTAAATGCCATTTTAGCCCTCCTTATTTTATCCCACATCCGTGCTCGGGATAAAATAACCCCGAGCACTGCGAGGGGCAAGGATTGTTTGTAGTCTAACCTTTATCCGTCCGGTTAAACAAAAATCCCTCAAAAACCCTTAAGAAGAAAAGCACGATTAACGCCAGTACCGCGGTAAAAACCCCGGCTATATAAAATCCGCATCCAATCGCCATCCCCATACCGGCAACTACCCAGAGGCTGGCAGCGGTGGTAAGCCCTATAACTCTTTCCTTTTCACGGATGATCGCCCCTGCCCCCAGAAAACCTATGCCGGTGATTACCCCGGCTGCGATGCGGGTAGGATCTACTGTCGCTGTCTTATTATATATATCAAAAACATACATAGATGTCAACATGATAAGACATGAGCCTAAGGATACCAGGATATGCGTGCGCAGGCCGGCGCTACGCTGGTGTACCTGTCTTTCCAGCCCAACCAGGCCGCCTAAAATTGTTGATACCATTAATCGGGTAACTATCTGATAATCTCCAAGCATATTACCTCCTTCTGTAGAAGACAGAACACCGGCCCAATTCCTATCTGGGCCGGGTGTTCGCTTAGCGCGGGGTGTAAAGTTGATATCCTAATCCCGCGACCATGGCCGCGTTATCCATGCAAAGCTCACGGGAAGGAAAATATACGGTTACCCCCTGTTCGTTTGAGGCGCGCGAGAATCTTTCTCTTAGCCTGCCATTTGCGGCAACTCCGCCTCCCACCACCAATCTTTTTGATTTTTGCTTCTTGCAAGCCAAAAATGATTTTTGGATCAAGATATCTATTACCGTTTCCTGAAATGCCGCCGAAATATCTTCAATCTGTTGTTTGAAGAGCTTTCCGTTTTGCCTTTTTTTCAACTTGCTTACATGATAAAGCACGGCAGTTTTTATCCCGCTAAAACTAAAACCTAAAATGTGCTTAGCGGCTGAGCAATTAAATTTTATGTCAGCGTGATTTCCCTTTCTTGCCAGGCGTTCTATTATAGGGCCTCCGGGATAACCTAATCCCATGATCTTTGCTACCTTGTCAAAGGCCTCGCCGCAGGCATCGTCTTGAGTTGCTCCTAGGGATTTTATCCTATGAAAATCCTCAAGATAAAAAAGGCTGGTGTGTCCTCCGGATACGATCAGGGCTACGAAAGGCAGAGGCATCTTTTTGAGGCCAAAGAGGCTGGCATAGATGTGGCTGTGAAGATGATTAGTCTCTAAAAAAGGTAAATCGCGGCTCAGGGATAGCGCCCTGGCAAAAGCTGTGCCTACAAATAATGAACCTAATAATCCCGGTTCCTTGGTTACGCTTACCAGATCAATATCCTTAAGTGAGATTCCGGCCTCTTTTATCGCGGAGTCAGTCACTTGAGTGATAGTTTCTAGCTGTTTTCTAAAAGCAATCTCCGGCACTATGCCGCCATATTTTTTATGAAAAGTCAGGCTTGAGGCCACAATGTTGGAAAGTATCCTTTTGCCGTCTTTAACTACCGCGGCAGAAGTCTCATCGCACGACGTCTCTATACCCAATATCAGCATTTTATTTAACTAATTCCGAAACAAATACGAATTTATAGCCTTCTTTTTCCAATATCGGCATCATTTCTTTTAGGACTTCCAGGGTATTTTTTTTGTCGTGGCCGATACCGATTGCTTCCCCTTTACCTAGAGCCCTTAGTTTCAATTTGTAAATTTGTTGGCGTATATAGGCAGGGTCTTCGCTGTTATCCAAAAACACATCACGGCGCGCCGTCTTTAATTTCATCTCGTGCGCCAGTAACGGAGAAACGATGCTATAAGAAACAAAACTGTCTAAAAAATAAATGTGCCTAAGTTTAAGTTCTTTGAATACTGTTCGCATAACCCGGATATCTGTGGTAGCTAGCGAGCCCATATGATTTGAAGCTCCCTTGGCATAGATAATATCATCCAGGTCTTGATTTACTATCGAGCCTATTACTTTGTCGTCCATGGAGACCAGTATGGTATTACGTTCAAGCCTGACATTCTCCTTTGGTTGCATAGGTAGATGCAATATGACTTCAAAACCCCTGGAATGCGCGGCTTCCGCTATTTTTCGCGAGAATGGCAAATTAGGCAAGATAGACAAAGTCAACGGAGACCCAATCTCTTCCAGGGTAGCGAGATTATTCAAATTGTATCCCCAGTCATCCAGAACAATAGCGATCTTTCCTCTAATGGCCTTAGGCGGTTTTTTTATTACCTTTGCCCGGCCGAGCCAAACCCATAAGAGCAGGACAGTTTCTATGGCTAAGAGGCAGGATATAATAATAATCGCCAACTTTTGCTTCTTCATAATTTCTTTAGTTTATTAAAAATATCAATT
>JAPLLP010000258.1 GCA_026387515.1 Candidatus Omnitrophota bacterium
ATACGAATCGCTGCAGGATTTGGCCATACCCAAGAAAAACAAAACGCTTAACACCCCTAAAATCAAGATTATCCTATCCTTTATTGCCTCTCCCATAAGAACAACCCCTTTTATTTAAGATTCTCTGTGGGTTCTTTAAGTTCTATTTTGTGTTTCTTGGCCTTCTTGACCTCACGAGCCTGCCGGCTTTCTGTGTATTTAGGTAGAATCACAACTTCAACGCGGCGATTCTGATGACGCCCCTCGAGACTATCGTTACTGGCTACCGGCCGATGCTCGCCATAGCCGACCGCGGAAACGCGCTCAGGAGAAATGCCTTTCTTGTCTACCATGTAATGCAAAACACTCAAGGCCCTCGCAGTTGAAAGCTCCCAATTAGACTTCCACCCTGAAAATTTGATCGGCTGGTTATCGGTATGCCCTTCAATGCCGATATTAAAATCCGGCACGTTCGTTTCCAAGACCGAAGTAACCTTATTAAGAGTAGGATAGGAATCCGTTTTTATCGTGGCCTTTCCGGAATCAAAAAGGATATCTGCCACAAAGGTAATTACCAGGCCCTTTTCCATCATCTGCAAGCTTACTTCTTTATCCCGGATCTCTTGGCCTAACTGCTCCTCCAGGAGCTTCTTGGCCTGCGCCAACTCATCAAGCTGAGAGGAGAGCTCCTCTATCTTTTCCGTATCCGAACGCCTTCCGGACTGGAAAATAAAGGTGCAACCGGCCAAGCTAAAGGTTAAAATCGATATTAATCCGTAACTTAGGATCTTCAGTTTCATGGTGCCCTCCTTGTCCATAAGGACAACACCCGCGAAAATCCGATCTGCGCGGGGTGTAAAATTATTTTTTCACGTGGAACTTAACTATAACATAATCAATATGTTTAGTCAAGAAAAATAAGCCTGTCAACGGGCGGCTAAACCAATATGGTTTCGCTTCGGGAAGACCCCACGGAGAGGATGGAAAAACGCACCTCAAGTATATCGCTTAAGAACAAGAGATAATTCTTTACTCCGGAAGGCAGATCTTTATAACGCTTTATATGGCTTATCGGCCCTTGCCAACCGGGAACCTCTTTGTAAACCGGCTTAGCCTTGGTCAATACCGTAAAGTCACAAGGAAAATTCTTAAATACCTTACCTTTATATTTATAGCCGGTACAAACCTTTATAAGCTTTAACCCATCCAAGACATCAAGCTTCATTATGGCTAGCTCCCTGATGCCGTTTAACATTATCGCCTCTTTCACCATAACCGCGTCAAACCAGCCGCATCTGCGCGGACGGCCGGTGGTGGCGCCGAATTCATTGCCTTTGCCGCGGATGAAATCACCGAAACTGGAAGTGAATTCCGTAGGAAACGGCCCCTCTCCCACGCGCGTGGTATAGGCCTTGGTCACCCCGATTATTTTATCCAACTTATCCGGAGAAATCCCGGTCCCTATGCATGCGCCTCCGGCAGTGGCGGAAGAAGAAGTAACAAACGGGTAGGTCCCGAAATCTATATCAAGGAATGTGCCTTGCGCGCCCTCAAATAAAATATCTTTTTTCCTGCGGCAGGCATCGTTTAAAAGAAGGGCAATATCGGACACCAAGCCCGACAGAGTATGGCCGTATCTAAGGTATTGCTGGTAGAGCGAATTAAAACTGTACCCCGGATGATTATACACCTTCTTAAAGATCTCATTTTTCTCTTTTAGATTATCCTTGAGTTTATTCTTTAATACTGCGGGATTAAGCAGGTCTATGATCCTTATGCCGCAGCGATTTATCTTATCCGAGTAGCATGGCCCGATGCCCCGGCCGGTTGTACCGATACGCTGGGTCCTCTTGCCTTCGCGTAGCTTATCCAGGATCTTATGATACGGCAGGATCACGTGGGCGCAGCCAGAAACCTTAAGCCTGCCGTCTATATTTATACCCATCCTAGCGAGATTCTCGATCTCTTTCACCAGGGAATCCGGGTCAATGACCACGCCATTACCGATACAGCAGATTTTTCCCGTATGTAATATGCCGGAAGGGATAAGATGGAAGATATATTCTTTTCCGTCTACTACTACCGTATGGCCGGCGTTACTGCCTCCCTGGTAACGGACAATATAATCCATCTTACCGGACAAGATATCAATTATCTTCCCCTTGCCTTCATCACCCCACTGCGTACCAACAATGACTGTATTCATATTTTTCGCCACTCTTTCTATCTTTAGGCCGTTACGGATTCATGGTAAAAATCTTCTCGGCGATATCCGGATGCTTGGCAATAAACTTTAACTCATCGTCTACAAGCGGCTTTTGATTATGCACATTGGCATAACGCACCAGCTCCAATACGCGGGCGGCGTCCTCTTCGTTCTTGAAGGCCACCTCCAGTTTGTCATATACGTTCCTGAAACCTTTAATCCCGGAATATTCTCCGGCGGTGATCTTGCGGCCGGTCTCAATAATCTCCGGCTCTCCGCGGCCGAGTTCTTCAAAATCGTAGAGCTCATAATTACGCCGGTCTTTAAGCGCTCCGTCAGCATGGATCCCCGATTCGTGGGCAAAGGCATTTGCGCCTATGCCGGGTTGATTGATAGGGATAGGGACACCGAAGGCATAAGAAGCATATTTACAGACCTTCCAAGCTACCTTAAGACTAATTCTCTCATCGAGAGAATAATCCTGCATACCGTTTCCATACTTAATAGCCAAGATCACGCTAATCAGGTCCGCATTTCCCGCGCGCTCCCCCATGCCGTTTACGCAGGTATTAATAAAAGCGTCTACCCCGCTGTCTAGCGCGGCCTTTGCTCCGGCAATGGAATTTGCCACCACCAACCCCAAGTCGTTATGACAATGAATCTCAATAGGCATGTGAGTAGCCTCGCTTAAAAGCTTTATACGTTCGTAAATACTAAACGGGGTATCGCAACCTAAGGTATCGCAATAGCGGATGCGATCTGCGCCGGCCTCTTTGGCCGCCAGAGAAAACTCGATCAAATAATCCATCTTGGTGCGTGAGGCATCCTCGGCATTCACACCCAAGGCCTCTGCGCCGGATTTTCTTGCCTCGTGGACCGCGTCAGTCATCTCGTGGATTACCGATGTATGGTCAAGCTTACCCTTAAACTTATGCAGGATCATCTGATCGGAAGTAGAAATAGACAAATTAAGACGAATAGGATGCAACACCTTCTGCTGGGCCAACTCCAGGTTAGCATTTAAGTAATTGGTTTCATGGCGCGTCATGGGAAAACCAAACTCTGACTGGAATACGCCCATCTCGTTAGAATAGAGGTTGATCATCGTCTTTTCAAGTTTAGAAAGACAGATGCGCGAGGTCTGCACCCCATCGCGGTTGGTCACATCGATAATATAAATTTTAGGTTTTGACATATTTTTTCCCTCACCTTTTTAATATTTTCTTTAACTGCTCTTTTGACGGGTTGCCTTTGGTTGAAAATATCTCCTGGTTATCCAAAAGATAGGTTGGCCCGAACATCACTTCTAATTCCCTATCAAGCTCGATATTCTCCCTTAAAAGCCTCTTGCCTACTTCGGAACGCGCGCAGGAGCTTATCTTATCAGAGTTAA
>JAPLLP010000048.1 GCA_026387515.1 Candidatus Omnitrophota bacterium
GCCCTTAAAGAGCATATGCTCCAGGTAATGACTGATGCCTTTATTAGAGGAATTTTCGTACCTGCCGCCGGTCTTTATCCAAATCCCTAAAGCCGCGGACTGCATACCCGGTATGCGATGAGTAATAATGCTTACGCCGTTATCTAATCTGGTTTTTTTATACATGTTTTAATGAAGAGGTAAACCGTCCTACCCTTTTTACTAAATCCGGCTTGCCGGCATTCTCTTTGATCTTTCTTACGATGGCGCTGCCCACAATTACTCCGTCGGCAAAAGACTGGATCTGTTTTACCTGGGCAGGATTGGACACGCCAAAACCTACGCACACTGGCGCTTTCGCGTATCGCTTAATAGTTTTTATATTTCTTTTTATATCTTGCGGTAGATTTTTTCGCGCGCCGGTAACACCGGTCAACGAAACATAGTAGATAAAACCCCGGGCCCTGCGGGAAATGTGTTTTATGCGTTCCGGGCTGCTGGTAGGAGAAAGAAAAGAGATCGTATCTATTCCCGCTTTACGCGCATGCTTAATAAAATCAACCCCTTCTTCGGGAGGAAGATCCGGTATAATAACCCCGTCTACTCCGCAGACTTTAGCTTTGGCGATGAACTTCTCTTCTCCAAAACAGAATATAGGATTATAGTAAGTCATCAAGCATATCGGCAGATTTACATCCCGGCGCACATGCTGCACCATATTCAGGATATCGACAAGGCGGGTCTTATTCTTGAGCGCTGCCTGAGAGGCCTCCTGGATAACCGGACCATCAGCCATAGGGTCGGTGAAAGGAACTCCCAACTCCACCACATCCACTCCGCTAGCGTCAAATTCCCTAATCAGTTTTTCAGTTATCTTAAGATTCGGATAACCGGAGGTAATAAAGGCAATAAAGGCTTTTTTGTTCTGCCGTTTTAATTCCCTGAATTTTTTTTCTATCCTGTTCATAGTTTTAATTCCCGGGTAACGATCCCCATATCCTTATCCCCTCTTCCGGATAGGCAAACTATCACTATTGCATTCTTTTTTAGGGCGCGGCGCGCCTCTTTGAGATAGGCGACCGCGTGCGCTGATTCCAGAGCGGGGATAATCCCCTCTCTTTGCGAAAGAAGTTTAAAACCCTCTAAGGCCTGGGTATCATTTATAGCTACATATTTAGCCCGGCCTATTTTCTTATAATAGGCGTGTTCCGGCCCAACCCCGGGATAATCCAGCCCTGCGGAAACTGAATGCGTGGGTTGAATCTGTCCATCCTCATCTTCCAAGAGATTCGATTTTGAACCGTGCAAAACCCCTACTTTTCCGGTCACTATGGTTGCCGCGTGTTTACCTGAACTTAATCCCAGACCACCGGCTTCTACTCCGATAAATTTTACTTTCTTATCGTTAAAAAACGGGTAAAACAATCCCATGGCATTGCTTCCCCCTCCCACGCAGGCTAAAAGAGCTTCCGGAAGCCGCCCTTCTTTCTCTAAGATCTGCTTTCTGGACTCGCGGCCGATTACCGACTGAAAATCACGCACCATTGCCGGATAGGGATGCGGACCGGCAACGCTTCCAATAATGTAATGGGTAGAACGCACATTGGTCACCCAATCCCTTAAGGCCTCGGTAAGCGCGTCTTTTAAAGTTTTGGAGCCGCTTGATACCGGGACTACCTCTGAGCCTAAAAGCTTCATGCGATAAACATTCAGGCTTTGGCGCTCCATATCTTCTTCGCCCATGTAGACCGCGCACTTAAGCCCAAATAACGCTGCTACAGTTGCCGTGGCTACGCCGTGCTGGCCTGCCCCGGTCTCCGCGATCACCCGCGGTTTCTTCATCCTTAAAGTCAATAATGCCTGCCCGAGGGTGTTATTTATCTTGTGCGCGCCGGTATGTAGAAGGTCTTCTCTTTTTAAATAAACTTTCAGCCCCAGGTCTTGGCTCAGGTTCTTGGCAAAATATAAAGGCGTGGGCCTGCCGGCATATTCGCGCAGATAATAACCCAGTTCCTGGCGGAATTTCTTATCACGCTTGGATTTGTTATACACCTTCTCCAACTCATCCAGCGCAGAGATCAGCGTCTCCGGGACAAATCTTCCGCCAAACTCCCCAAAATGCCCTCTCTTATCCGGTAACATAATTATTTCCCTTTTGCGGCTTGAATAAATTTCCTGACTTTGGCTGGGTCTTTTTTGCCAGGCCTTAGCTCTACGGAACTACAAGCATCCACCCAATCCGGATGCGCTATGGCGATAGCCTTAGAGACATTGCGCGCATTAAGCCCTCCGGAAAGAAAAATGGGCTTAGTAATATCCTCCAGGTGCTTCAATATCTTCCAATCAAATCCCTTGCCCGTCCCCCCGCGCTTGGTCTTACTAAAGGTATCGAATAAATATGCGAATACCTTATATTTCCTGATCTTATCTACATCCAGTTTATTCTTGACTCTAAAAACCTTGATAACTTTATAGCCTTTAAATTTACCACAGAACTCCGGGGATTCTTCCCCATGAAACTGCAGTATATCCAGTCTGCACAATTTTGCAATCTTTTTTATGACATCTTCTTTCTCGTTTACAAAAACGCCTATCTTGATATTTTTTTTAGACAGGTTATCCACTATCTTTTTTACTGCCTCTGGCGTAATATAGCGCGGGCTCTTTTTGAAAAAGGCAAAACCCAGCGCGTCGCAACCTGCCTTTATTGCCGCTTGCGCGTCATCCAAATTAGTAATGCCGCAAATCTTAACTTTCATGGTCATGGGGACGTTTCCTTGCACTGTAACTTTATGCTACGCAAAAGATTACAAGCGCTCATTTTCCATCTATAGCCTAGCTTAAAAATGGAAAACGTGTTACTGCAACTCTCTATTATGTAACAAGTTAGGAGGCAGGGAAACGTCCCCTATTTCTATTTACCAACCCATTAGTTCCTGAACCTTCTTACCGATATCCGGAGACTGCATAATGGCCTCACCGATCAACACCGCGCTGACGCCTAATATTTTCAAGAATAATACGTCTTGGGCATTCTTAATCCCGCTCTCCAC
>JAPLLP010000324.1 GCA_026387515.1 Candidatus Omnitrophota bacterium
CCTTTAGGAATTCCTTCGCGGATTCATAAGTTATTAAACAGGCGGCTTAAGGATTTGGTTCATTATCCAGATCCCAGAGCACATCACCTTGTGGCTGCGCTTGCCCGTTACTGGAAAATAAAAGAAGAAAACGTGCTAGTTGGCAACGGCTCAACCGAGCTCATTTATCTCATCCTGAATGCCTTTCGGCCTGATAAGGTAATTCTTCCTGTACCTTCTTTTACCGAATATGAGCGCGCAGCCAGGATTGAGGCGAGTCAGGTACGGTTTATACATATGTTGGAAGGCGAAGGTTTTTCTTTGAATTTCGATCACATCAATAATTGCGATATGCTTTTCATTTGTAACCCTAATAATCCAACAGGAAATCTGATTGTAAGTAACCGTGCGGACATCAAGAATATTCCCGTTAAACGAATTGTTATTGATGAAGCCTTCATGGACTTTGTGCCTGATGAAAAAATATACACGTTTAACCTTGAGGCAGTCCGTTCAAAAAAGATCATAGTACTTAGAACGCTAACCAAATTTTTTGCCTTGCCTGGCCTGCGGGTCGGATACCTAATCGCTCACCGGGATATTATTCGGATTTTAAAAGAATACCAGATGCCCTGGAGCGTTAATGTGTTGGCTCAAGCTGCTGCTGAACAGTGCTTGAGCGAAGAGGCATTTATACAACGTTCAAAACAGTTTATTGCAAAAGAACGCGCCTTTCTCTATGAGCGGCTTGACCGGATAAGAGAGCTTAAACCCTATCTTTCAGTAGCAAATTTCTTATTAGTCAAAATAAAAGACAAGCGCCTTACTTCGTCGTGCCTTAAAGAACGATTGTTGAAAAAAAGTATCCTTATTAGAGATTGTGCGAATTTTCGCGGTTTGGATGAGCGATTTATACGCGTGGCAGTGCGTTTACATAAAGAAAATATTCAATTAGTGCAAGCATTAGAGGAGTGCACATGACAGAGGAATTTAAAACATTGCGCTATTTACTTTCCGAGGCAGTGCGACGCCAGCCGTATGACGGCCTGCTTTTTTCGGGTGGCCTTGATACCTCTGTAATCGCGGCTCTCAATCCAAAGGTAGTGACAGTGACTATAAGTTTGGGAGGTGATGCTGAAGATATTTATTATTCTAACTTGTTGGCTAAAGAATTTGGTTTTAAGCATGTTCATTATGCAGTAGATGTTGATGAGGCACTTAGCGCCATACCGAATGTAATTAGAATCCTTGGTTCGTTTGATCCAGCTATACCCAATGATTTAACGGCATATTTTGGCCTAAAGAAAGCCAAAGAGCTCGGAGTAACTGCTATAGCCACTGGTGATGCCAGCGATGAATTATTCGGGGGTTATTCCTTTATGCAAGAGATAGATGATCTTGAAGGCTACATCCGCAGGATTACCAGGACTATGACATATAGCTCTAATGATATAGGCAGGTTTCTTGGGCTTAAAATAGTGCAGCCGTTTGTTAATAAAAAGGTGGTTGATTTTGCCTTAGGATTGCCGCGGGAGATGAAAATCCGGGAAGTGAACGGGCAGATATGGGGAAAATGGATTGTCCGCAAGGCATTTGAAGATATTTTGCCTAAA
>JAPLLP010000159.1:0-1394 GCA_026387515.1 Candidatus Omnitrophota bacterium
AAACCACGCACTGTTTACTATTATAATAACCATGCGCAATAATGATAACGACGGAACCGCCATTCTTAAAATGCTGGAATGATATTTTCTTATGGTCAGTCGTAGTAAGTGTGCCACTGACTACCGCAGGAATAGCTGTTTGGAGGCCCGGAGTTTTCATCGCAACCATCCTATCTTGATTTTAGTTAAAAATATTTGTTTTATAGCCCTATCTTACACTACAAAAATTATTTCTGGCATCATAGAGTTACTATCCTTCCGATATGTTATTGTACCATAATTAAAAACTTTCAAAAGAGTTAAGAAGGGTTGCCCTTATTTTAAAAAAATATCCCTTTTAGAGGTATTTCCTCTCAGGACGAACAGTAATATTCGGCAAGGGGACGACCTCTCTGCACACAGCTATTTTCATTATATAACGAGCATTATATAAGAGAAGAATTCGCCTATTTGGACGATTAAACAGCACTACTCAGAGAGGCTTTTTAAATAGCTTGTGGTGCGGATATAATTTAAATACGGCCAATAAACGCGATACCCTAACTCCTAGGGACATCTCCAGATAAAAACGGCTATGACCACTGTTGCGATCATAGCCGTTAAACTCTCCAATGCTACGAGGAGAACGATATTACTGGGGTCCCTCTCGTATTTCATGAGGGGAAACCTCTCTGAATTTATTAGCCTAATTATATGCGCAATACCTCAATATATCAAGAATATTCTGGGTTTAGAGAGGCAATCTCCTCGCTAAATTTGTCCGAAATGTGCAGTCATTTCTTAAAAGATCCATTTCGCATTAAGCGACCAAGCATCCCCTTGAAAATTGAATTTCGTCCCGTATTCTGTATTGAACTTAGCAGTTAGGGAGCATTTATTTTCCACAATCCACCAGTTTATTGATGCTCCTACTCCGGCGGCATAACTCAACGCTTTTTTGTCGTTAGCCGCGCTCCCGCGTTCTCCGGTCATTTGCAACTGGTTATAGCCAAGTACGGCTATTTCGGCACGCGGATAAACATAATGCGATACGCCATATTCAAAGGTCATCGTCTGACCAGGCTTGACATCCTCGTGGATCTTTCTAGAATTCCATTCATAGGTCGGCCGGATAACGAAAGCAGTAGCTTGAGTGGCGAACGGATACCAGTATGCATTCGCCTGCAGTTGCTGAGTCCAAAACCCGAGCCCGATATTGGCGATACTTTTTTTATTGTAATAGCCTGTCGGAGCGTAGAAACCATAACTTAAGCCCATATCATAATGTTCATCGCGCCAGGCAAGCCATAATGGCTGGATATACAGATCTCCGAAACCCGTATTTTGTTCCGTAATATCCGTTTCGCCACCGACACTAAGGGATCTGCTGGTACCTCAGACAGAAATGGTGCAGG
>JAPLLP010000159.1:1428-1806 GCA_026387515.1 Candidatus Omnitrophota bacterium
GACGGAGAGATAACCAAAGCATAATCAGCTCCCAAGAGTTTTACTTCTGGCACCCACGTCAAGTTAAAGGTCTGTGAGAATTTATTAAGATTAAAACTAAGTTCGGCTGTGGCATCTCCGGTAAGAATCACTGGTATCGATTTACCTTGAATATTTATATATTTCGTCGCTGTGCCCGAAACAGACAATGAATCAAGCTTACTACCGCCCGGCCCCTTGAAAGTATCGCTAGTATAATACATATTATAAGCGGAAAGAGAGAATCCTTTATCAAGCGGCATCATGTAATCTCTTACGCCATTGGAATCAGGTGAATAATGGCCCAAGTCGGCAGCATATGCGAATGGATATACGCAGAAAATAGCTAAAACAAAGATC
>JAPLLP010000159.1:1911-5958 GCA_026387515.1 Candidatus Omnitrophota bacterium
CCGCATTTAAATCAAGTTTCCTTAAATCTATCATCCGCACGCTTCTGTCATTATAGGTATGGTAAAAATACCGGGAGTTTGTCAAATCCGAAGCGCAGGTCCATTGCGTAGTATCGTAAGCGGTTACTCCGTTTTGCTCTCCCTTTACTACGCCTAAGGGGATATCAAACTGGTTTAAGATATGGAAAGCAACAGCAATACCCTCATCAATATTTTTGCCCTGAAGGGCTGAATTGACAAGAAATACCGCGCGCACAAACCGCGATGGAGGCGTAAAGTCTCCGGGGAGACCGATTGCCCCAGAGCCCTGGCCAAACTGCGCAAACTGGTTTCCATTAATCGTAATCGCGGGGTTATTATCCGCCTTTATCCCGATATAGTTTCTCAGGTTTGTGGTCTGCCAGATATAATCAGGAGAATTTGTAATGGCATTTACCTTGTTCTCATAGATATTGAGTTTTCCTGCCGTATATTCAACTATCGCGGCATCTCCGCTTTTATCCGAAATAAACATATGGAGCGGCGGAGGATAGCCCAGCTCGGTTGACGCAACTGAAGAAACGTGAATTTTCGGCAGTTGCTCGCGCGCTTCAGCCACGCTTGAGCAGTTGGCTAAAACCCACGAAACCACCTCAAGGCAGGATATTGTGCTGGGGTAATCTGACTCTGCCACATTTTCATATTGCGCATATCCCGGGAAAAAGAAACCTCCGACGTGGAGGCCTTTTTCATTTAAGCCGTCATCAACGAGTTTCTCTCCCGACGGAGCAAAACCAACAAAGCCGTATTTTACCTGCCAGGGCATACCGGGCTTGCCTGTCGGAGTTTGCCCTACAAATTTGTAGTTTCTGGGCACCGCAATCAAGTCGTGCGGCATAAAACTATCGGCAAATTCCATCGAGCGCGCAAAAATATAATTGCCGTCCTGCGTCTTGATTTGTATGCCTGTACAAGCAAAAACGTTTGTGGAAGTTAAAACAAAGGAAAATAAAAGTGTTGCAACTGCAAAAAAACCAATGTGCTTTTTCATAATCACGCTCCTTTTACACAACCATTTTTCTGTACAACAAAGAAAAAACCACCTGACTTCAAATCAGATGGCGGAAATGATTACAGTAAGTCTCTTGCGATATTTCATGTTATTATTATATCATAATATTCAAAATATCTTAAAAAATTAATCCAAAGCATTATTTACTGTAGAAATAAGATATAAGATGTAAAATCAGTCAGTGACTCCCATGAGGACGGGCAGTAATATCGTACAAGGGGGCGACCTCTCTGCAAACAGCTATTGCGTAATTTCGGCTATATTGGCATTAAATAGCCGTCATTAAATAAGAGAGGATTTGTCCTTTTTGAGCAATATTAGTCGCGTGATTTGGCTAAATTGGCGAGTCCTTGAATATTACCTTTGATGCGGGCTAGTTTCTTGGCGCGGGACCAACGTTTAATCTGGGCTTCACGCTTTAAGGCTGCTGAGTAAGAAGACTTTGACTCTTGGTATGCTAACTTGACCGGAGTGCGGACACGGGTGTAACTGCCGCCTGACTTCTGGTTATGCTCTTTTACTCGCCGAGAAACATCGGTTGTTACACCTGTATAAAGAGAATTGTCTGAACAGCGGATTATATAGACATACCACATAGATTCATTGTTTGTGGTTCGGCGCGCTCACTTGACGTAAGCAATGACTCGCTTGCTCACCACATCCTGAGCAAGGAAATGCTTCTCCATCGTTTTTTTGATAGAGAGGCATTTCCGCGCCGAAGGATGGGGTCCCACTCGTATGAGCCGAGGGGAAACCTCTCTGAATTTATTAGCCTAATTATATGCGTAATACCTCAACATATCAAGAATATTCTGGATTTGGAGAGGTAATTCCTCGCGGAATTTGTCCGTTTTGTCCGGTCTTTTTGGGCTGAAAATTGTGTAACTATTTGACTGGTAAATAGATGTAAATTGTCCACCTCTTTTAGGTGGACAATCTGCGGACAAACCTTTCTAAAAGCACAAAGATGAATCTTCGCGCGAAACAATCCTGCCGTCTTTAAGATAAATCACCCTCTCTGCCTGCGAGCCGAGCTTAGGGTTATGCGTGGTCAATATGACGGTTAGATTTTCCTTCTTTTTTAAATCCGCTAGCAGACCGAAAATATCCTCGCTGCTTTTTGTATCCAGGTTTCCCGTTGGCTCATCGGCAAAAATAATCTTTGGCGAGGTAACCAGAGCGCGGGCAATAGCCACCCTCTGTTTCTCTCCTCCGGAAAGTTCTTTTGGTAGATGATTTATACGCTTCCCCAAGCCAACTCGTTCCAATAATTCCCTTGCCTGCCTAGTATGTTGCGGCATGCGCGCAAAAAGCAAAGACAGCTGCACGTTCTCAATCGCTGTAAGCGTAGGAATAAGCAAAAAATCCTGAAACACAAACCCTAAAGACTGACGGCGCATTGAGACAAGCGTATTCTCCTTTGCCTTCGAAACGTCTTTACCGAGTATATTTAAACTTCCGTTTGTAATTGTAGTCAAGCAACCAAGACTATCAAGCAACGTAGTCTTACCTGAGCCGGACGGACCCATAATGGCTACAAAATCTCCTTTTGCTATCTCCAGATCAATATCACGCACAGCATAAATCTCCTCGGCCAAGAGCTTATAAACTTTAGTCAATTTATTTGCTTTGATCACGTAATCTTTCATAGCTATTCTCCCGCGCGAATCGCTTCTACCGGCTTCATTAGCGATGCCCGCAATGCCGGATGGCTATCAAACCCATAGCCACTGTGGCAAAAAAGGCAATCAAAAGAAACTCTGGCTTAATCAGCACAAGTCTTCCGGAAGGCGCATAAGGTAGGGTGTGGCGGATAATTTTTTCCACAAGCGCGCTTCCTACGGAAGCAAGCGCCACTCCGAATAACCCGCCAAATACGCAGATCAGTATAGTCTCGGTCCAGATTATTTTAAAAATATCCACAGCAGAAGCACCTAATGCCTTCATTACGCCTATTTCGCGCGTGCGCTCAAAGACAGACATTAGGATTGTGTTGGTTACGCCAATAACTGCAATAAAAATAGCAATTAATGCTATGGAATTAGCCATTGCCCGCGCCGAAGCCACGAGGTTGAGGATCGTGCCGCGCACTTGGGCAAGACTGATTACCTGAATACCGGGTTCATTGTAGAGTGATTCTTCGAATTCACCTATCTGCTGGATATTTTTGAGTTTTATCCCGATACCGGTGAGTTTACCGGGTAAATTAAATATACGTTGTGCAGTAGCAAGCGGAATAAAAATAATCCCATCATCCTGAGTACCAGTACGCTCGAATATCCCTTTTACGGTGAGCACCTTATTGATGCCGGGAACAAAGATCTGGTCGCCGATTAATCTCTGCTCCAATTCAGCGGCTTCATAGCCCATGATCGCTTCATCTGTATCCGGACCGAAAAACCATCCGCCGGATTTGAACTTCGACCAAGGCTTTAACTCAATGTAAGATTTATCTATGCCCATATAGAGGGCAAATGTGCCGCGCTTCTGCGGTCCGCCTTCCTGATTATAAACGCTAGACACTAACTGAGGCGTAATTTTATCTATACGCGGGTCTTGTATTATGCGTTTATAAACCGCATCATCCATATAGCGTAGCCCCCCGCCTCCCTGAAGCATCAACGTTGCCGCCTCATAGGGACAACCCTTAGCCGTAACTAAAAGATGGTAGCCTAATTTATCAATATCCTTATTTAACCCGTTTTGATAACCTGCGTCAAAACCAAAGAGACTGACCAATACTGCAACTGCCACCGCCACCCCTCCTACAGTAAGAACAGTGCGAATTTTCTTGCGTTTGAGATTCTTATATGCGACAGAGATGATTTTCATTTCAGCTCAACTCCTTCTCCAATAACGGAAACTTGATTGTACTCTTTTTTCACTTTACCCTGCGTAGCTACACTGTGGCCGACTGCCTGCGGTATGGCTACTTCAGAAGGATGAAAGTCAACTAACATCACGCCCGTATCATCCTTAAGCATAATCCATCCTCC
>JAPLLP010000300.1:0-5690 GCA_026387515.1 Candidatus Omnitrophota bacterium
ACGCCCAAAGGGTTTTCCCTCGCTATCAGACATTTCTATCCAACGGCTCTCAGGGGTATTATCGCCATCCATATCCACATCGGTCCCGGAAAAACTAGTAAAACTTCTGTCCTGAAGCGAGTCAATGACGTTCTCTTTTCTGTCTATTTCCAAAATCTTTTGCGCGTAGACCACCCCAGCCTCGGCTATGTATCTGGCCCGCAGGCTATCCAGATGCCGGATACTTGCGGTTCTTTCCGCCTGAGAAAGCACATAGAACGCGATCCCCGCGACAAAAATAATCGATAGTATGGCAATCACCACTACTACTGCCTGACCAGACTTATTCATCCTTAACAATTGCACTCCTTAAAAAAGTAGGTACCGAATCTCTGTTTTTCCGCGTGCCCCATAAAATCATAACCAATATCAAGCTCAAGATAAATTACATCTAGGCCTACACCGAGTTGCAGGGTCTTAGGGATTACGCTCCAGCTTAGGTCTCCATCAACTCCGTTTGCCGTTTCTATGGTAGTCTTATTTCCCACGGATTTAAGTTCTTCCATTTTCTTCTCAGCCAGGAAGTAAACCTCGGTGAGGCGGCGGCTATAGGTCAAGGAACGCAAAGAGAGAGGGAATAAGCTAAAGACAATTACCACGCCCAAAGCAAGGATAGAAAGAGAAATCAGAATCTCTATCAGGGTGAAACCCTTAAAGATATGAAGCCTTTTTACTTTTATCTTATTCATTACGCTCACCTTACGCTCCAAATAAAAAAAGATTACACAGACGCCTCTCTAAATTTTTTTGCGCCCGGATAATCT
Source organism: Candidatus Omnitrophota bacterium (assembly GCA_026387515.1). Next base: position 804 of record JAPLLP010000300.1, read on the forward strand.
TTTATTAGGAAAGTTTTCTATAACTACCTCACTTCACCATTACGCTCATGGTAAAGATTGGAAAAAATAAGGCGATAACAATAAAACCTACTATCGCGCCCATAATCAGGATCAAGGCCGGCTCAAGCAAAGATAACAATCCCTTGATAGAATAGGATACCTCATCTTCATAATCCTTCGCCGCCTCCAAAAACATATCCGCCGACTTCCCGCTCTCCTCTCCTATCTGCACCATGCTTACCAGAGTCAAAGGGAAGATCTTTGTCTCTTCCATAGCTGCGGAAAGGCTTTTTCCTTGCTCGATATTAAAACGTATATCTTCAATGGCCTTATGCAAGACAGAAGATTCCGTAGTATCGGACAAGACCTCCAAAGCCTTTACCAGGGTCACGCCTGAAGACAATAACGTCCCCAGGGTGCGGCAGTACCTTCCCAGTTCCATCAGTTTTACCAACACACCAAAAAGAGGAATCTTCCATACTAAGCTATTAACTATGAAACTGGCCTTGGGAGATTTGCGCACCAAAACCGCCAGGCTTACGCTAGCCGCTCCGACAACCAAGAGAACTAACCATCCCCAGCGGATTGTAATATTGCTTAGCCAGATTAAAAATAACGTTGCCGGGGGGAGCGTGCCTCCTAAGTCGGCAAATATGCGGGTAAAAATCGGCAGGACAAACATTAACAGTACCGTTAATATTATAACCGCCACGACGAGAATAAAGACTGGATACATAAATGCCGAACGTACCTGCTGGCGAATACGGTCATGTTGGATAAGGTGCTCCGAAAGCTCTTTGAGCACCGCGGTTAAATTACCGGTAACCTCCCCGGCCTTAATCATATTTATATAAAACAGAGAGAAAAACTTCCTGGCAGATGACAAGGCCTCGGAGAGGGTTTTGCCTTCTTGTATGTCCTGGATAACGCCATCAATCGCATCCTTAAATTTTCCTTTAGGCAACTGCACAGAATTAACCTGCAGCGCTTTTAAAAGCGGGATGCCTGACTTGATGAGTATGTAGAGTTGACGAGTAAATGGGATAACCATAAAAAACTATTTCTCTAGATATTTTACCAGCAATGCCTTTGTTTTTTTTCCGGCAATACCATCGGCCTCTAATCCATTGGCCTTCTGAAAGTCTTTAATTGCTTTTCTGGTCTGTGAGCCTAATTTACCATCAACAGGGCCATTATAAAAACCGGCATTTTTTAAGGCAGTCTGGATATCGTGCTTAGTGAGTAAAGCGGCACTCTTAAATGAGTTAACCGCATTAATATCATTGCCTTTTGGCTCTACTGAAAAACCATTTGATTCTGTTTCAGTCGGCAGGCTTTCATCAAGATTGCCCTGCGCATTAGACATATTCAAACTTTCTTCCTGGCTAACAGCGCTTCCCTTTTTTGCCGTAGCGCATCCCGCAACTAGAAAACACATTACCGCACAAAACAGCAACCTCAACCCCATCTTTCCCCCTCCTTCGTAGTAACGAACACCCGCGCAATTCCTTTTAGCGCGGGGTGTCACAGTAACGAACACCCGCGCAATTTCCCCGCAAGGGGACACTGGCCCAAAAGTAACAAATCTTTTTTTATATTTCATTGTATTATAACCTAAATAGTTACCTTGTCAATCCTAATTAAATTATTTAAAACAAATGCCTTGACTTTATACGTAAATTTACTATATTATAAGTTTTGTGAATAAATTATTACCCATAATCATCATTTTAATATTTCTCGCCACATTACCTGCTTTTGCTGCCTCCGCTATTGCCGGGACACAAACAACCGCTCTCGATACAAATAATTCTTATCTGGATGGGAAATTCTCAGTTTCCGCAGGGTTTAACGGCAACCATATGCGCTATAAGGAATTCGACGGCTTAGATATACTTGACGAAGACCGCGGGAACTCCGGTGGCTTTTATTTGGGGCTTGGATTCAAAAGCAATAACTACATTGAAAATATTATGGCCAAGCCTTATGTCGAGGCATATTACCGCGAATCCAGCGCCGCGGTCAAATATATCGGCCGCGCCTCGGATGGGATCACCACCACCGATTTTTCTTTTAATGAACAATCAAAAATTAGAAATTTCGGATTAAAGATTGGCGGTTATACTGCCTTTACGGACAAAGGAGAAATATCCGGATATTTTGACTTGGGACAACGAAGCTGGTATCGGGGCAAAAACGAAGTAATAAACAATGTGCTTAGCTATTCCGAAAAATATTACTGGACATACCTTGGGCTCGGCATAGCTGCTAATTTTTTATTCCTGCCACGGTTTTCGACGGGGATAGACGCGGAATGGATGTTTACGCCTAGTTCGGCTAAGATGCGTTCAAATTTATATGAAGGCGGCACATTCGGGTTGACAAATGTTTATGGCTACGAAATAAAGATGCCTCTTAAATATTATATTTTAAAAAATCTATCTCTTGACCTTACCCCTTATTTCACCTATTGGAAAATCGGTAAATCCGACCTGGTACAAATAAAGGGTAATTATTACTATGAGCCGGACAGTAAAACTTTTATTGAAGGAGTACTCGCCGGTTTCACCTACACTATATAATCTTCGCTAAAAATCCTCTTTAGAAACATGGTAGCGTAGCTTCCGCGAGCAAGACTAAATTCAAACATAAGCTTCTTTTTACCTGAATATAATTCGTCTTCTAGCGCTACAGGACTTAAAATGCCTTGCGGCATAACGATTGACTTGCGCTGAAAGCTCTTAAAATAAGCCCGCCTTAATTTCCAGTTGTTAAAAACAGAATTTTTTAATCCTTCGGCTTTTAAAACCTGCGCATATATTTCTTGAAGATTTTTATCCGTAAATTTGGCTTGTGCGCCGGGTACGGCTATATCCAACCCGTCTAAATATAGATAGTCATCTTGGGATAATTGAGAATAAAAAACATATTCTCCCGCTAGGCCGGGATAGGCTCTTAATCCTCTTCCAGAGAATGACATAATAATCTTTTTTAACATCTGGTTCCATAAATAAGACTGCAAAGCCGCAATATGGACTGAAAGCTCTTCACGAGGGATACTTTTAAGCAGGTCCAGAAATCCTTTGGGATGGTTAATTAAATAACTGAATACCTTTTTTTCAAACTGCGTGCTTGCTTCGCTGTTACAAGCATCCCAATCTTTCCAGTTCTCGAAAAAAAACCGTTTCTTTTTTTTCTCATCTTCTGTGTCTTGAGAATAAGTAGCTGTTAAATAAACCTTGAGCGCTCCGTTAAACTCACCCTTTAAGGCTTTCGCAGCCAGAAAACCTTGCCTTACGTCAAAACAGCCGAACCTCTGATCATCAAAATAATTCGCATAACCCTGCGCTTGCACCGATTCTATTTCCTCCCGGCAAGCCTCGATATCCTGCGGTTTAAGATCTCTGACCGCAATCTTAAAATGATTGGCCTGAATGAGATCCGGCCCCATCGGCCTTTCCATAAAACCGACAAATTTCAAAGAATAATTTCCTTCAGCTAATTCCAGATTTTTACGGTTTTTTATGGCAATGTACTGGCTGCTAAGGCTATGGCGGTCTTTTTTACCACCGTAAGAGATGAGGCTAAAAGGAATATCCTTGCTACGCGAAAGATCAAACAAAAGATCTACGGTATTCCACCCCTTCTTCTTAAGTAGATAAACCGCAAAATCCCCTTTTTTAACCAGGGGAAGCGCGGCGATCTCCTCAACTATAAAATCTTCCGGCCGGGCCTTTATTTTTATACGCATAAAGCTATTGTGCTATATATTTTCTGTCTTGTCAAATGCCTTGTTTCTTTATATAATAAATTTATGGAAAAAACCGCGATCGTAATCCTTGCTAAAGGGTTCGAAGAGATTGAGGCCGTAACTTGCATAGATGTATTGCGCAGAGCGAATATAAACGTTACCGTGGCCGGTTTAAAGGACGCGCGGATTAAAGGTTCTCACGGGATAACTTTTCTGGCAGATAAAAGGCTCGATGACGCAGGCTCAAATTTTGACGTTGTAGTCTTGCCCGGAGGCATGCCCGGGGCTAAAAATCTGGCTGCGTCAGATAAAGTGAATGCCCTGGTCAAAAAAACTTACCGGGAAGGAAAGATCGTCGCTGCGATATGCGCCGCACCGGCAATAGTCCTGGCGAGCGCCGGTATTTTAAACGGGAAAAACGCCACCTGTTTCCCCGGGATGGAAACCAATTTCGATAAAACCAGTAAATTTAAAGAAGATGCGGTTGTGGTAGATGAAAACCTCATCACCAGCCGCGGCCCCGGGACAGCCCTTTTATTCGCGTTGACTATTGTAGAGGAACTTCTCGGTAAGGAACTGGCGCAAAAATTAAGGATAGCCACCCTGGCAGGATAAAAAAATAAGACTAACTCATTATTTTCAGAAAATACATCAGAATAATCCCAAGAACAAAAGTGACCATTATAAAAGCGGACTTTTTACCGTCCTCTTCTTTGTGTAGCTCGGGGATTAAATCGCATGAAGCTACATAAATAAATCCTCCTGCCGCTAACGGCAGTAAAATACTGGTAAAACCGCTGATTTTACTGGCAAAATAATAACCGAATATCGTCCCTACTATGGCAAACAGCGATGATAAGAAATTAAAAAATAAGGCCCTAAGTTTAGAAAAACCGCCATATATCAAGACGGTAAAGTTCCCAAGCTCATGAGGAATCTCATGAAAGACTATAGCCAGGGTAGTCGCCAACCCAAGTTTAACGTCTATCGAAAACACCGCCCCTATAATCAGCCCATCGCTAAAATTATGCACGATATCTCCGATAATATTTAAATAGGTAAAACGGTGCATCGTGCATTCCGGGGCGTGGCAATGCCGCCAATGAAGATACTTCTCTAATATAAAAAAAAGCGTG